>JAFGTC010000192.1 GCA_016934335.1 Candidatus Omnitrophota bacterium
ACGCTCCAAGGCGGCGAGCAATTGTCCCAATTGATCGTCGAGCCAATTCACGAAGCCCCAATAGAGTTCCCTTCCATTCTTTACCTGGTCGGGCGTTGCGTCGACCAAGCCAAATCCCATTCGCAGATGCTTATAATTCAGCGGCAATCGGTCGAGATGGCCTTCGGGAATGTCAGGCATGGCGATTTTATCCGAATAACGGCTGGCATATTCCGTTGGTACAATAAGGGGAAAATGAGGCGATAGATACCCCGCAAGCAGGAAGAAGGGCTTATCGCCTTTGCGGCGATTCGAGAGAAATTCGACGCTGTTTTTCGTAACCAACAAATCGTGTTTCATGACGCTGGACGAATCGCCCGTGTGGAAATCAGAAGAGCGGTTTTTCCAACTATTATGATTAACGCTTTTCTCATCAGACCGGCGGCGATTGCCTCGACCGATTTTTTGGCTTTGATTGGTCGCAGCAGGATACAATTCTTTGAAACCATAACGGCGTGAGGGATCATAGTGCATCTTGCCGGCCAGGAAAGATTCATAACCGGCCGCGTTCATAATCCGAGGCAGAGAAGGATAATCATCCGAAGGCAGCCAGCAATTGTTGCTCCAGGCGCCGACGCGACTGCAATATTTCCCCGAGGTAAAACTGAGGCGGGAAGGAACACAGCGAGGAGAATTCGTATAACAACTATCGAAAACCACGCCATCTTCTGACTTGATCAAGATTCTGCTGTTTGGTAGGGTAACCAATAATTATGACTGTTTGACTGAATAAACTATTTGCGCCGATTTCGAATGTTTGGAAAAACAACAACGGAATTAGGAGTATCGAAATGAGTCTAAAACTGGTCGTATTATTGCTTCTTTTAAACACATTCGCGGTCGCTATTTCATTTTCCCAGAAAATTCCCCTGGTTTATGACGTAGAAAATACGGGCGCAAGTTTCCCTCCGCCTGTTCTTCCTTCGATCGACGAGCTTCCAATCATTCACCCTCTAACCGATCCATTTGAGTGGTCCGATGGAAGTGGACGCGACGCCAACTTCTCAAGTTGGAGCTGCCGGCGCGCCGAGATCAAGGCTGAGATCGAACATTATGAAATCGGCCCCAAGCCAGATCGTCCGGGAAATATTACGGCAAGTTTTTCAGGGAGCACACTCACAGTGAATGTAACTGTGAACGGAAACACGCTCAAACTGACTTCGGCAATTAACCTCCCTTCGGGCGACGGACCTTTCCCTGCAGTGATCGGAATGGGTAGAGGTACAGGCAGCCTCCCTTCTCATATCTTTACTAATCGTAAAATCGCAACCATCGCATTCAACTTCGGACAAGTAATGTCCCATACGCAAATCCGCGGCCGTGAACCGATCAACAGGCTTTATCCTGATCTTACCTATATGGGAGCTTATAGCGCTTGGTCCTGGGGAGTCAGTCGCATAATCGATGGTTTGGAACTTGTTTCAGAGGATCTGAATATTGACCTTAAGCGCTTGGCGGTAACCGGCTGTTCCTTTGCAGGAAAAATGGCGCTCTTTGCCGGGGCGTTTGACGAACGCATCGCACTCACTATTGCGCAGGAGCCAGGCGGCGGCGGGGCTGCAGCCTGGCGCGTTTCGGAGACCTTGGGGAACGTGGAAACTCTGGGTGCGACCAGTCATGCCTGGTTTATCGAAGATATGTTCAAGTTTTCCAACTCGGTTTCTAAACTGCCGCACGATCATCACGAGTTAATGGCGATGGTGGCGCCGCGCGCGTTGCTCGTGCTTGGAAATCCGGATTATGAATGGCTGGCGGAAGAATCCGGCTACGTATCGTGTAAAGCGGCGCACGAAGTCTGGAAAACTTTTGGCGTACCTGACCGGTTTGGTTTTTCGATTGTGGCTGGTCATGGACACTGTATGCTCCCTGCCAGCCAATATCCTGAGGTCGAAGCCTATGTTGATAAATTTCTTCTTGGGGATATGACTGTATGTACGAATATCATGAAAAGCCCGTACGATCACGTTAACGCTTCCCGATGGATGGAATGGTGGGGGAAGGGAGAACCATTTTTCCCGGACCTGAACATCGGTGACATTCAGTTTCTTTACTTTGAACCGGAAAGTGAAACGGTTGGAAAGAATTGGGAGATCATATCTAATGCCAGAAATTCTAATGGCGCCTATGTTACAGTGAAACCTGATAAAGAGAGTGTTAAGGCGCCGTCTACCAATAGTGAAGATCACATCGTTATTTCCTTTACAGTAGAAAAAGATGCAACCTATTACCTTTTTGGGTGTTTTAATTGTCCTACTGCTAATGACGATTCATTCTGGATAAAAATGGACGATGCTCCATTTGTGATTGCAAATGGATTGGGTACAAGGGGATGGGAATGGGTAAGAATAAACCGTTTTGATCTAACTGCTGGTGAACACGCTCTTACCATTACCTATCGTGAAAATGGAGCTCTTCTTGATAAAATATGCATTTCAAATTACGCCTATGCTCCTGAAAAAATGGGGGATGAAGCGAAAAAGCCATGATAGAAACGCTACATTTCAGTGATTAATTAAGGAGCACTTTTTATTATTCTAATCACGCTTGTTTTGATCCCATTGGATCCGAAAAACTCAGCCGAATAATAACTCGATGACTTAATGCCATGGCTTGATTGACTGATTAAAAAACAAGTAGGTCAAAGGCAAACTGAATGCGCTTTCACCTTCTGAGGACAACAAAAGACGGTTTTCAAATTATGTCAGCGCCTTTCCTGCACCGGCGCTTCAGGCGTGCATCGAATGGCTCATTTGGTCTGTTTTAGAAAGCCGTAATCTAACAAGCGTGTTTGCAGTTAACACTGAATGGATTCTCAATTAAACTAGAGAATAATCTTCGGATGGAATCGGGATGCGAGTTGATTATCATGATAGAAATGAGAGAGGTAAATGATGCCGACATTATCACGAAGACGCTTCATAGAAAGCACTGGATTGGCTGCGGCATCCGTATTGAATCCATTGCAGATTCAAAGTCGGTCCTCTGACAAAAAAACTCTTAACATTCTGTTTATCACCAGCGATGATCTAGGACTCCAGCTGGGGTGTTATGGAGAGACTCTGATCCAGACGCCGAATTTAGACCGCCTCGCCGACGGCAGCGTCAAATTCGAGATCGCCTACGTCGCGCAAGCTTCGTGCAGCCCTTCCCGCAGCGCGATGTTTACCGGCTTACACACGCATTCGACGGGCCAGTATGGTTTGACCAATACCGGCTTCTCGTTGCATCCAAAATTGCGCAACAATACTATTCCGAACATTCTGAAACAATCCGGCTATTGCACGGGCATTATCGGCAAACTGCATGTCGCTCCCGAAGAGAGCTTCCAATTTGATTTTCGGAGTAAAGCGAATACCCGCCGCGTTCGCGATGTCGCGGCGGAATCGGAGCGATTCCTTGAAGAAACAAACAGCCGGCCTTTCTTTTTAATGGTCAATTACTCCGATCCGCACGCATTCCGCCGAGAAGATAATCCCAGAGAATGGCATTTTCCGCCGCAAGTCGATGGACTGCCAGAGAATCCCCTGCAGCCCAGTGAACAAACTCTCTTTGATTTTCAGCAGATCGATACGCCTGACCAGCGAATTCGTACGGCGGGCTATTATAACGCCGTAGAACGGTTGGATGACGGGATTGGAATGCTGATGAAAGTTTTTAAGGAGCGCGGACTCTTTGAAAATACCCTCATTATTTTCATCGGCGACCATGGCCCTCCCTTTGCGCGCGGCAAAACAACCGTTTATGAAGCGGGAATCCGAATTCCCTTTATCGTCCGGTGGCCAGGCGTCTCCAAACCAATGAGCAGCCAAGCCATGGTCTCCACCATCGACATTCTGCCGACGATATTGGATGCGGTCGGCGTCGACCTTCCCGGCGCCATGCACGGCAAATCCATGCGGCCCATATTGCAAGATCCCGAGGCTGCCTGGCGAGATTATCTTGTCGCGGAATTCCATTTTCATGGGATCCGCCCCTTTTATCCGCGCCGCGCCATTCGTGATCACCGATTTAAATTGATTCATAATTTGCTGGCGGGGAAAGCGAAGCCTTCAACAGGCATCGACGGCGATCCCGCCTATAAAATTTCTCGAAGCGAACAATACGCCGGATCGCCGGTGCGCCGCGCATTTGATACTTTCGCCGATCCTCCGGAATTTGAATTGTACGATCTGCAAAGCGATCCAATTGAATTTAACAACCTGGCGGATAAAGCGGAATACAAAGAAATTCTGGAACGATTGCAGAAAGCTTTACTGGATTACCGGGTCGAAACGGATGATCCATTTCTCAAACCGGGATATATGGAGGATATT
This sequence comes from Candidatus Omnitrophota bacterium, assembly GCA_016934335.1. Taxonomy (GTDB): domain Bacteria; phylum Hinthialibacterota; class Hinthialibacteria; order Hinthialibacterales; family Hinthialibacteraceae; genus JAFGTC01. The sequence goes on from JAFGTC010000192.1 coordinate 4,353, forward strand.
CAAAAACTTTCGGAAACTCGCTCATCCTAGATCATTCGAACGAGATTTTCTCAACTCCTTCTGGCGAATGACGATTACCGCCAATCGTGAAAATAAGGCGATGCGATCATGAAAACACTGATTTTCACCGGATCAAAAGTGCAATTGTGGTCGTCTGTTCTTGCGCTCGTTTGTCTAACGAACTTACCTGCGGCGTCTCGACAATCGGTCCCCCGAGAACATCCACGATTGCTGGGTTCGAAAGAGCGTTTAGTCGAACTCGCGAAAGAACGAGCGGAAGCTTATCAGCGAGTCGTAAACGTCGCCCGAAAACAGAACGCCGGAGATCATGAAAAAATGATCTCCATGGCATTAGTGAGCGCGATTGAAGAAGATGCCAGTCTCGGTCGAGACGCGATTGCCATAGCGATGAAATACATTACAGGCCCCATCAAAGTAGGGCACACTCCATTCGGACATGACCTTGCGCGCTGCGCAATAGTCTACGATCTGTGTTATGACTTTTGGACGGATGAGGAACGAACACAATTTCACCGGTGTACCAATCAAACAGTCGACGACAATGTAAACTCGGAAACTCACGTTTTTCATAATGGATGGTATGGTTATAAAAACTGGGGGATTGGTTTAGCCTGTTACGCTGCCTATTACGAAAACAACAGCGCACCATCGATCCTGCATGAATTGGAGCGAGAATTCAAGGAACGAGCCGCGCCGGCCTTGGAACTGGCGGGCGAAGGAGGAGGCTGGGCCGAAGGATATTACATTCATTATTGGCTTTATGAGTGGTTGTTTTTTTGTGAAGCCGCGCGGTATTGCGAGAATTTGGATTATTACGCGCTGGCCCCCAGATTTTTCAAAAAACGCGCCGTCGCCGGCATGTTTGAAATGTATCCCGGGATCTCCGATTATGGTTCGCGGCGTCCCATTCCCATGGGCGATGGCGGGGGACGCGTATTTGGAGGCGACCGCGATAAAGCATTATCCGCCAGACGAATCTTGGTCAATCACTACCGGGACGATCCTTGGCATCAAGCCGTTCACGCCTTCAACGAATCCACGCCTCGCAGCAGCGTCGGAAATTTTGCCTATAAAGATTTCCTATGGCGCGATGCGACTGTCAAAGAGGGCGATTTGCATCAGTTTCAACTTTCTCACTATAGCCCGGGTGCAGGATTTATTTACGCGCGAAGTTCATGGGAGGAAGATGCGACATATTTTTTCTTCCATTGCGGAGATCGCTTCACCGCCCACCAACATCTCGACGTTGGACATTTCTTGATTTACAAGCACGAGGAGTTGATTGGCGATGGAGGTCATTATGATTCATTCGGCTCCGTCCATGATGTGAATTACCATTTACGCACGATCGCGCACAATACGTTGTTAATCTTCGATCCCTTCGAAACCTGGGAAGGAATCCGCGCGGGAAGCGTTACTGGAAATGACGGAGGGCAATCGCATGATTGGCCGCACCACAACGGCGCCGTAAGCGACGCAGAAGCATGGCGTCAAGGGCGGGAACTATACGATCTAGGCGATATCGTCGACTTCGAAGATCACGGCAATTATTTGTATGCGGCCGCCGACTGCACTCGAGCCTACTCCCCGAGTAAACTTGAATGCTTCACGCGGCAGATTGTTTTTATCCGGCCGGGAACCTTCATTATCTTCGATCGCGTTCGCAGCGCTCGAGATGAATTAAAAAAAACATTTTTATTGCAGGCCATGAAAACGCCAGCGATGAATGAAACAAATATGAATATTGTCAATGGCAAAGGACGCCTGTTCATTCAAACGCTTCTTCCCGCCAATCCGGTCATATCACTTATAAATAACGAACAATTATATCGCTATGGCGGGAAGACTTATCTTCCTGAACGAGATACAGGGCCGGCTCCAGAATGCAGGATCGAAATATCGCCTTCCGTTCCATCCTCTACCGATTATTTTCTCCACATTTTGACGGCGGCCGACTCTTCGGTTTCTTCCGCTCCGGAATGGCTAATGCAAAATGAATCGGCGCAGGTCATGACTCGTTTGGACGATACGATCGTTGCCTTTTCAAAAAACACTCTACAATGTTCAATCCAACTCAATCAATCATTAAAAACAGAAGATTGGGAATCACAGTAACATTAACCCAACTTCGTCATCTCGCCGCTAATTTTTAAAATTTCCTGAATTCCGATCACAAGATATAGTGTCGAAAGAGCTGTGCCGCGCAAATAATAGATCGTGTTCATGCGGCTTTGCTCCATTCTTAACGGTGGTGAAGATCATCTACTCGGGGCAACTCAACCAGTCTAGCGGATGGAGATGCTCGACTCGAAACAGGACGTTCTTTTGGCGCTTCTTTATCGAGTCCCA
>JAFGTC010000193.1 GCA_016934335.1 Candidatus Omnitrophota bacterium
ACCTTGCGCACCTATCACGCGCTCGTCATGGAGCATGAAATTGATTGGCTGATGTTTCAGCGGCTGACCGATGAGTTGATGAAGAAATTGAATATCTCCCCCCGGAGGCAGCGGTTGTATTCCACCCACATCCGATCCGGACACGGGGTATAGCGGGCACAAAGGAGAAGGCTATCAAGCGCAGATCATGGAGACGGATCAGGAAGAAGAGTCCACGGAGGGTTCGGAATAAAAGCGGCCGCCTAATTTAATCACCTACATCGATGTGTAGCCGGCGAATGCCAGCAACAGCGAATGCTGTGACCGAAATTGGGAGAAAATTACTTGGTGGACTTTTTACCGCTTCGTCAGGTATTTTTAACTAGTGTATCTAGGTACTTGCTATGGGAAAGATGAATTTGGGGACAGTTATATCTTTAAAAGCTTATCATGTAAAAGGGGCGACTTAAGCAACTTCATAAATAATTTTCATGCTAAAACGGCGCGCTCTTTATTTTTCCCAACATCTCTGAAATTATCACCTCGCCCAGGCGTAGTCATTGATGCCGTTATGTAGGATATTCAAGATAAATGGATACTATTCATTGAGAAAATTTTTTTGAAAAATCATCTCATGAAAAACCGTTCTTATGTATCCATCGTTTTATGAAAGACGAGAGTTTTAGGCAGGGGAGAAATTGCCTTTTTTAACTACACAAGAGAGAGGAAACCCTCATGAATCGACTCCGCATTACGTTCTTAACTCTATTCGTTTGTGCAGCGATAAACGGATTCAGTTATACCGTCCAAGATGCAGAAGAAGACCTTCGCGATCATCAATTCGGGCGCGTTCTGGATCAATTGCGGCCGGAATCGTTTTCCGACGAAGAAGATCAAGCCTACGGCGTCTATCTGCTGGGCGCGGCCGCCTTCCATTTGAACGAATACGAGCGGGCCTTGGAACTCTTCGAAAGTCTGATGCAAAAGCATCCCCAATCGCGCTGGTTCGTGAAAGCGGCTTATCGTAAAGCGGAATGCCTGATGCTCTTGAAGAAATACGACGAAGCAGAAATCATTTACGCCGCCGGGATTGAAGGATTGCTGACTCAAGAGCGCCGCTGCAGTCTGGCGGGCGTTTACATCGGACACGCAGACCGATTTTATGCTCCGCAAGAAAAAAACAAGCCCCCGCAATACGATCAAGCCCGCACGCTATATCAACGCGCCTTGGAAATTCTCCCCAAAGGAATCTTATGGGAGCGGGCGACCTATCAGATCGCCATGAGTTATTTTAAGCAGGAGCGATGGAAAGAAGCGCAAACGCAATTCCAGACCTTGCGCAAGTTTTATGAGAATCCGCCGGAAACAATTTGCTCCATTGTCGGAGACGCTACCAGCGAAACGATGCCCAACCCATATCCCCATAGAGGATATTTGGACGACGCCCTTCTACGAGAGGGAGAAGCGTTGTACGAGATGGGAAATACAGTCGAAGCGCGACGCATCTGGAAAAAACTGCGCGACGCCAGGCGGAAAGAAACCAGGCGGCCGGAGGTCGTCGCCGAAGCGGCCTATCGCGTGGGGAAAACGTACGGGATGCCCAAACCAGGCCATGAAAAAGATCTTTCGCTGGGCGTGAAAAATCTGGAGGAATACATCTCATTGTTCCCCGATCATGCAAAAGTCCCCCAAGCCGCTTTCGACATCGCGCAGGCTTATTTCCATCGCAGCCAGTATGACAAAGCCATCACTGCTTATCGGGAAGGGATCGAGCGCTATGGCAACAAAGCCGATCCTCAAATGATCGCGGCCGCCGAATTTTCCATCGCTCAATGCCTGGCGAAACTGGAAAAATATGACGAAGCCATCCAGGCCTACAAAACATTTTTAGCCAACCATCCGGTCGATGAGAACTGGAGTCGGGCGCAGATGGAGATTGTTTCCACGCAATACCAGCAAGTCGAAAGCATCCAGCGAGAGGCGGAAAAAGAACGCGCGCGTTGGATCAATATGCTGCGGCAAGAAAAGAAGGATCCCGACAAGGCGTCCATTTCTCAAACCGTCTTGGATCGATTCAAGCAGGCGCGAACTGCCTGGGAATCGTACCTAAAACAGCATCCTCTGGATTCTCGCGTCGCCTTCATCCAATTGTTGCTGGGGAAAAATGAACGCTCTTTGCGCCGCATCGAGGAAGCCGCCGGCATCTGGATGGATCTCGCCGGGCGCTTTCCCCAGGCTGACGAAGCCTCCGAAGCGAAATTCCTGATTGCTGAAATCGCCGAAAAAGAGCAGGACGATCCGGAAAAAGCCATCGATCTTTATAAAGAGGTCTCATTCGGCCCTTTCCAGGGACCAGCCCTTGAGCGAATACGCCTGCTGCAGGAAATTTCATTGGCGCTGCGCACCGATCAGATATTCCGGACGGATCAAACGCCGAAAGTGCATGTTTCCGTGCGTAATATTGAACAGTTGACCTGCAAACTGCATCCGCTTGATCTTCAGACGTATTTTCAATCCAAGCATGTGATAAGAAATGTGGAGGATTTGGACGTCAATTTGATCGCGCCCGATAAGATTTGGGATGTTACGCCTGAAAATTATCGTCCCTGCCATTTGCTTTCACAGGACATCGAGATTCCCGTGGAGGGGCCGGGCGCATGGGTGGTTCAGGTGAAAAGCGAGACGCTGGAGGCTGTTACGTTATTGATTGTTTCCGATCTGGCCATAGCCATGAAAGGCGGCAAACAAGAAATATTTGTCTATGCGGAAAACCAGCGCACCGAGGAAGTCGTTCCGGAAACCGAGATTTTCGTCAGCGACGGCGGCGCCATCGTCGCTCAGGGGAAAACCAACCGGGATGGAATCTACCATGTTCAAAATCTGGAAGCCATGGAGTGTTATGACATTTCTATTTTCGCCTCTTATCAAGGTCATTGGGCGGGAGAAAAGTTGTTCATCCAAAACACCCAAACCGCCAGCCCTTTGCAGCCGCGCGTCTTGATTTATTCCGACCGCTCCGGCTATCAGCCTGGAGAACGGGTGCATTATCGCGCCATGATTCGAGAAATCGAAAACGGCCGGTATGTGGTTCCTAAAGATGCGGAATATCAAATTACCGCCCTCGATTCGCGGGGGGCGACGATTTATCAAGAGAGCGCTGTGTTGTCCAAATTCGGAACGCTGCATGGCGAATTCGATCTGGATAAAGCCGCTCCCATGGGACAATATCGAATTATGGCTTCGTGCAAAGAAGGCCCGTCCGGAAGTTGGGCCTTCGATGTGCAGGAATTCACGCTGCCCGCCGCGCAGATAGTCGTTGAGACCGGGCAAAAAACCTATTTTTATGGAGATGAAATCACCGGTTCGATTCAACTGATGGATTTTTCGGGAAATCCCCTTCCCGACGAACCGATGCGCTATGCTCTCACGGATCCGGGTGAGTCGGATATTCTTGAAGGACGAACGGATAAAGACGGCAAGATTTCTTTCCGATTCGAGACCTGGGATCTTCCGGAAGAAGGCCGGTTCGCCATCCATGCGCTGGCGACTGAGCGTCAGATCATGGGCGAGGCGGCGGTCGTCCTTGTCAACACAGGGTTTACGATTTCTTTAGAGACAACGCGTGCGACCTATCTGGCCGGCGAACCGTTCCAGGTTCAAGCCGCAGCCCGCCGCCGGGATGAAAAAGGCGAGCGAATTGAAACAACGCTCAAGATTCTGCTGCAAAAAAGAAATTATGAAGGCGCTTACGAAACGATCGATACGAAAACGGTTGTGACATCGCCGGATGAGAAGAAAACCGCGTATGCCTCTTTTGCGGCAAAGAGCGGCGGCGATTATCGAATCCGGGCGGAAGGGAGCGACCAGAGAGGGACAACAGTCGCCGTCCAAAAACACTTGAAGATTTCGGGTGACGACGATGCCAATCAACTGCTGATTCTCAGCGACCGATCTTTTTATCAGCAAGGCGATACGGCGTCCTTCACCGTCGTATCTCGCCTCCCCGAAAATCTCTGTCTGATTACGGGAGAGCGGGAAGGGATCGTCGAATATCGCATCGAGACTTTGCATCAAGGAAAGAATACAATTACGTGGAAGTTGGATGAGCGTTACAACCCAACCGCTGTGATTTCGCTGGTGGTGATGCACGGCGGCCAGTTGCATCACCGCGACGTTCAGTTCGAAGTGCATCGGGGATTGGATGTGACCATTACGGCGGATTCGAAGAAATATGCGCCTCGCGATGAAGCCGAAATCCGAATCGAAACCCGGGATCATAACGGCCGGCCCGTCATGGCGGAATTTTCGCTGGGGCTGGTCGATTCCGCCCTGCTGGCTTTGTTCCCCGACCGCACACCAGAACCCGCCTCTTATTTCGATCAAGCGGTGCGCGGCCGGTTTCTAGCGACGAATTCCTCGGTCGGATTTCGCTATGAAGGCGAAACGCGCGTCATTGAGGAGGAGTACCTACGAATCGTCGCGGGAAAAGAGGTCGACTTTTTATCTGATAAAGAAATCGGCGAAGGGCTGCGCCGAGGCGGAGCGATCTACAAAGCGGAGGAAGCCGCAAAAGGCATACGTGAAGTACGAAAAGCAAGGTACAGTGAATTGGCGCCCGCCGAAGAACCGGAGGCCCCGGTCGCAT
>JAFGTC010000023.1 GCA_016934335.1 Candidatus Omnitrophota bacterium
CGGGGGTCATGCGCTGCGTCAACGCCTCGATCATGGATTCCAGCGAACCGAAAAAGGCCTGCATCTCTCCCCAGGCCTGCCGGTTGGCCTGGCGGACGGCGTCGATCCGCTTCTGCAGCACGGCCAGCCAGTTCATCTGAATCTGCTGAGCCGCCCATCGCTCCACCATGGAACTCCTTCCCGGTGAACGCAGACCGGAATACTTCTCCAGCGCGGCGTCGAAAATCGCTCGATCCTTCTCGCGAAACGGATAGTCGTTGACTGACTCAGTTAAACATTCCAAAGCGTCCAATTCATGATCCTCGGAAATGGATCGAATCAGTTGATCGATTTGTCTCCATTCTTGTTCGTTGGGGAAATCAGAATGGTTGGAATGGGTTGGGATCTTCATGATACGCACCTGTTTATATTTCTTGAATCTCTAAATCTCTCCAAACGTGAGAGTGATTTGTTTTTTGCATTGACTCCAGATATAGTCGACGGAGCCGCGCGGTACGCCCAAAGCGACTCCGATGTCTTCGTTGGTCTTGCCCTGCGCCTTCAAAGCGATCAGGCGGCTGCAGGGGATGTCCTTCTTTTTATAGGCGATTGATGCGTTCTTGAGCGCTTCGAGAATTCGCTCCATATCATGGCTGTCGCTCCATTGATCCGCTCCGCTCCGCGGATCAGCGTGCCATTCATCCACTTCCACTTGCACGCTCGATTCGGCGATCCGGGTGTTCATTCCGCAGTGAGGGCACTGCCACCGATTGGAAAAATCCAATTCCTCGCCGGCTTCGCATCCCAGCGGGCAGCGCGTGAAATCCGCTCCGCAGCGGCGGCATTGGGCGTCGCTCAAACTGGAACTCATCGATCCGCACCGCCAGCAGGCGTAGTTGGTGTGGGTGCGCTTTCGTATCAGATCGATCAAGCGCTTCTTGGCGATGTGGTGCACCGCCCGCTCAAACCCCGCTTTCTGCATCCATTCCGGCATCAGCCGATCAGTCTCGCTGGCCGTCGCCAGCCGGGTCGACGTGGCGTTGCGGCTCCAGTCGTAGATCCGCCGGCTGTACTGATCGAGCGACAATGTCTCGCCGCTGCGCGCGCTGAAGCGGAAATCGTTCATGGAAGACTCCGATCGGTCGGGGCGGAAGGGCGCGCCGAACCACCGTAAAAACCTTTGCCGGTCAGCCTCCCCAAACTGTTGAACCGCGGCGTCCGCCATGGAAAGCACATACACTTTCTGCGTCGCGAATTCCACGGCGATCCTGTCGCCCGCGACGGAAAAGAAAAGATGCTCGGGCAAAGCGGACTCCATGTTTCCGGGAGGCGAATCCAACATCTGAAGATCCCAGGCGTGCATCAATTCACGAGCCGCCAAATCCCAGACGAACAGCCGGTTGTCGGTTCGCAGGCTGGCCAGCCGATCGCCTTCGGGCGACAGTGCTACGCGCATCATCATCCCGCGCCGCATGCCTCGCGCCCCTTTCGCGGGGTACGACTCCGGCTCGGCCGATTTCCTCGTCCAAATCCGGCTGGCGGGATCGCTCAGACAGCGGACAATCTCTTCCATAACCATGCCGAATAATTCGTCTTCCAACTCTCCGGCGTCAATGGAAAATCGATTCATCCCGGCGACATGCCGGCGAACCGCCAGCGCGGCCGCCCGGCGGATGATGCGGCAGTGATAATTGGCGCCTTCATTCACGAACGCGTCCCATTCTCCAGGATGATCGGAATAAATCACATGCACCGCCGCCGCCGTCAGGAACATCGCCGAAAGGGGATTGGCCGCCATCTCGTCCAGCGTTTTTCGAATCATGCTCGGCTTGATTCGCCTGGCATGCATATCCATAACTTTATCAACAATCAATTCCGCCGCATCTCTCGCGGCATGCTCATACCAACTCGAATGCCGGGCGATGCGCCAAGGCCGCTCTTTGATTTTTTCTATGAGAAGTGCAGCCAGCGCGTTTTGATATTCCGTCATAATGGACGGCGAGGCGTCGCGCGCGGCGGCCTCCGAAAGGGCGTATAAGATGGTTTGGGCGGTTTCCATGCGCGTCTCAAGATGGATCCGCCTCCTCCGGACGCTCGCCATGAGGAGAAGAATCCAAATAATTCTATTATGAGAGTATAAAAGATCGATCCTCATGATTTTACAGCGTTCATCCGTTTTCTCAAGCAACTTCTTATTTTGTAGCGTCTTACTGTAGCGTCTTAGGCCGAATTCTTCTTGTCGATCCGCTTGGCATGGAACTGTTTATCTATTCCATCGTTCAGAATAGAAGATCGACTAAATAAAATCTTGATTTCTCTACATCTCTCTCTAAAACAAAGACTTCGTTCTGCGCAAAATGGCTCTCTTAATCCTCTATGACATCTTGACACGTATGAATTCGTCTCAAGATCAATTCCAAATTTCTTATGCATTTTCCTCGAAAAAACCATCCCCAATAAATTATCTCTCCAAAATTGAATCTTCACTAAGTTAAATAATATGAATAACTAATCAAAATAAATCCCGTAGCTTCTTAACTTCTTAAATATAGAATCCCTATAGATTTAATGATGTACTTGACTTTCGATTCGTGATTATGTAAGAATAAATACTTAATTATAAGGAGATGTTCTTTTTCATCTCCTGCAAAACAATGTAGGGAGAATCAACTATGCGTAAACGATGGATTTTGCTGGTAGGATGTTTATTGCTTGCCATGAGCTCGTATGCTCAAATCGGCCTCTTCACCGATTCGGCGGACATCGGTGAACCGGATTTGGAAGGTGGAGTGATTTTCGATGACGACGGTTACGAGGTATGGGGCGCCGGCCTTACGATTGGACGGGAAAGTCTCCGGGATCAATTTCAGTTCGTCTATCGAGAAATCTCGGGCAGTTTCATCATCGAAGGCGAACCGTATCCTTTCGGATTTGTCGGCGAAGGCGGATTTATGATTCGCCAGGATCTGGATCCCGATTCCGCGCATGCCTCCTGGCTGCGCGTCTCGGAAACGATCCCCGGCGGTAATACCAATGCCGTGTTTGGAACCTTGTTCCCCCACATTCGATCGCTCAAAGGCGGCCCCAGCATCGTGGACGGCGACCTCGAAAACGGGTACGACAATACCGATAACCTGGGCCCCATTCAACTGGAGCGAATCGGCGACAGCATCAACTTCTACTCGATGAATCATGAGGGCGAGTGGGTTTGGATTCGTGAAGAAGTGATCCCCATGAGCGAAACGGTCTACGTGGGATTAGCCGTCACCGCCAATGAGGCGGACAACTACGGCGAATACGATTTTATGGATGTAAAGATTGAAGAGTACCCCCTGTGGGTCGGCCGTTCAGTTCCCATCGATGCATGGAACGCCGGTGAAGCCATTCAAGTTACTTTAACGGCCAAAGCCAACGGTTCCGCTAGCGGAGTCGTCACCGAAGTGATCCCCGGTCTCTGCGAATTATCCGATGCGAGCGCCAGCAGTGGTGAGATTGTCGTCAACGCCGAGGATGGCGAGATCGTATGGACCCTGAGCGGCCTTTCTGATGAAGCGACCTTGACCTATAGCCTCACCCTGGGAGATCGCAAGTCGGGTTCATGGCATGGAACCTTCTCCGATGGAATCCACCGGGATGGATATATCGCCGGCGATTCCGTCCTTCCCAAAAATCCAACCTGGGGAAGAATCACCGAGCCTGTATCTATCGATCCCGATGGAATCACCATGATTCAAGTGGAAGATGGCGCACCTCCTCTGGAAGGTGACGACTTCATCGGCTTAAGCCTCGATCCCAAAACCGAAAGCGGCGTTACCGCTGTCAATATCAGAGGCGGCGCTTCCCACTATATCGAAATTCCCATCACCATCCAACAAGCCGGCCGATATTATTTCTTTGGAAATGTACGGGGCGAAGACGGCAACAGCGACTCCGTCCACTTCGAAATTGATAGTGCGCCGGCAAGCGATAATACGACGCGTTGGGATACTTCCGGCAGTCGTGTTTTTGTCCGCGACTGGGTCACTCGAACCGAAGGAACGGAAGATGGGGAAACCGCCCGGCCCTTCGACCTCGATGCGGGCGAGCATTTCATCGCGATCGGCAACCGGGAAACCAGCGCCGGCATCGACTGGATTGCAGCGACCATGGATCGATCTACGGCGATTAATGCTTTCGATGAAATCACCGGCGAAATCTACGATCCGATGATTGAATTGGAAGGGCTGACGGAACTGGGCGTCTTTGACGCTCAACAAGACATCTTTGATGTGGAGAATCCTGGAAACCTCGGGGCGGACGGCGGCGCCGCATTCGATCCCGCAGCCGGCCGTTATGTCGTCGTCGGCAGCGGAAGAGATATCTGGGATGCGGCGGATAACTTCCACTTCATGTACAAAGAAATCAGCGGCGATTTCAGCATCGAATCCACATTGAAAGTGGATGCGGGAACCAGCTCAAGCGAATGGGTCAAAGCAATGCTGATGGCTCGCCAGGAACTTGATGCCGAATCCGCCAATGCCGGTATACTGCAGCGCACCGACGGGTTGGTCAACTCGCAATGGCGTTTGGCCTACTTTGATTCGTCTTATAGCACCGACACTTCGCTCCGGCCGACGATTCCCAATGGAACCAGCCAACTGAAACTGGAGCGGGAAGGGGATCTTTTCCGCGCCTATTATAAAGCGGAAGACGACTCCGAGTTTTCCCTGCTGCAGGAAATCGAAGTGATCATGGACGATCCTATTCTGGTCGGCCTTGCCGTGACGGCCCACGAAGTCAACGCTCTGAGCATCGGATACTTCTCGGATGTCAAACTCATCGTGAACGGCGTCGAAGTGTCGGTCAGCGATTGGGCGCTCTACTAAACATGCAGATCTTACTGTATCGGCGAATGCCGTAATTACATGAAACCGGGGCGGACGCCATGTCCGCCCCGGTTGTTGTCTTATATTGAAATCCAATCCGCGCTGCGATCCGCCGGCCACAAACCCTTTGTGGAAATAGAGCCTGATTGGTATTATGGATAAATGGAGATTTTGCCATGATTGAATATAAAGCCGGCGACATTTTTTCTGAAGAAGTCCAAGCTCTTGTCAATACCGTCAACTGCGTCGGCGTCATGGGGCGCGGCATTGCTCTTCAATTTAAAAATGCCTTCCCCGAAAACTACAAGGAATATGTTAAGGCTTGCAAACGAGAAGAATTGCAGCCTGGCCGGATGTTCGTACATGAAACGGGTGAACTTACCTTCCCCCAATACATTATCAACTTTCCGACAAAACGGCATTGGCGGGGCAAAAGCCGTATGGAAGACATCGAATCCGGCTTGAAGGCGCTCGTTCAAGAGATCCGCCGCCGGGATATTCAGTCAATCGCCATTCCCCCGTTGGGCTGTGGGTTGGGTGGACTCCCATGGGCGGAAGTGCGGCGTCGGATCGAAGACGCTTTCACCGAACTTAACTCGATTCAGGTTGTTGTCTTCGAGCCGAAGGGCGCGCCTCCCGCCGAAAAAATGGTCCATGTCAAAAACGCCCCTCCCATGACGCCGGGGCGCGCAGCGCTTATCGGATTGATCCATCGCTACTTGTCAGGCTTGCTGGATCCGTTTATCACCTTGTTGGAAGTGCACAAACTCATGTTCTTTCTGCAGCAGGCGGGCGAATCGCTTAAACTCCAATTTAATCAAGCTCCTTACGGGCCGTATGCGGAGGAACTTCGGCATGTGCTGAAAAACATGGAGGGCCATTTTATTTCAGGATACGCCGATGGCGGCGACGCGCCGGAAAAAAAATTGAACCTTGTGCCGGGCGCGGTCGATGAAGCTCAGGCGTTTCTTCAGAAGCGACCCGATACTTTATCTCGTTTCGAACGCGTGTCGAAATTAGTCGATGGATTTGAAACGCCGTTTGGTCTTGAACTTTTATCTTCCGTATACTGGGTTCTCCGGAAAGAGCCGCTCCAGTCTGCGGATGATTTGATCATGGAAATCCATTCATGGAGCCCGCACAAAAAACAATTCTCTCCGCGTCAGATCAAACTGGCCGCCGACGTCTTGAAGCGGCAAGGCTGGTTAAACCGAGTCTAGGCTCAAAGCGTCCCCC
>JAFGTC010000194.1 GCA_016934335.1 Candidatus Omnitrophota bacterium
GTTCCCTGGCTTGATGGCAAGCCGCTGAGGATCGTTTGGACTCCATAACTTTTGACGGTTAAAAACGCTGTGGAAATCGGTGTTAAAGAATCTATTTTTTCGAGAATGCTCCAACGGCGATCGCCCAATCCGACCGATATGGCGCTTCCCAAACTACTTTGTTATTTTGTAATATACTGATGGGAATCTCCAGATATTGTTTCAATGCATCGACAGCTAAAGCCGTTTGACGGTCTTTGAAAGAATGGAGATCCAGGCGGATCGATTCGGCGTCCTCTTTGTAAAAGACGGCGCATGAGTGATCGGGGGTTCTTAAACAAACCCCGTCTGTGATGGAATTGTCGCGGATCATGGTTTTACGAAAACGATCCTGGAAGAAAAGCGAATAGGTTTTGAACCAATCCTTGTGTGGATAGGGCATGGATCCTTCGTCCGGCGCGTCGATTAAATTCCCCCAAATATTGGCGACGCCGCCGGCCAGAGTCGAATGCCACAGGCCCCGGCGCGTCATTTCTTCATCATAATCCTTCTCCGGGTATCTGGAGGGACGCCGGATGCGGAAGCGATCTTCTGAAAAGGAGGGCTTTTCCGGACGGGCGTCCAACGCCGCGGCGTAAACCTCGTATGTCGGGCGGTGGTGTTCGTACGCCGAGTAATCCAAGTCGTCGGAAATCTGCTGGTTGGAATGATCGAGCCCTTTGCGCGGGCCTCCGGAACGCCCTCCGAGAAAATGACTCCATCCCATTTGTTCGTGCATATAGTCATGCCACTGTTTCAGGTCCTCTTCATCGACCCATTCGAAGAGGTCGAAGCCGTACCCCATGCTCCAACCGGGCAAAGGCCCCAGGCGGGCGGCGATGTATCGCTGGAGGCGTTGATCCGTTTTGCCGTTCTTTCCCCATTTTATCGGCGTCATGCGCCTTTGCTCGTCTCCCCAAGCCCAAAGATGCACCATGCCGCCGGCGGCGTGCGTCTTGGTGATCAGCAGTTCGAGCGCTTCAAAAGTGCGGGGATCGGGATTGGGATCTGAATCTTGAATCTTGTCGTAATTATCTTTATGCAAATCGAACCAACGCGTCAGGACGATGCTGTGGAATCCGTTGAATCCGTGATCGCGGATGAATGTTTGAATGGCTGCGTCAATGATCTCTGGTTTGCCGTAATAGGTTTCTGGATTTTCGTACATGACCAATTGGGGAGTGAATGCTTCGTTGACGCCCTGCCATCCCCATTTATTACCAAAGTGAGTCAGGAAGCCGTGGGCTTTTGGGTCTGGATTGGATTGAATTGAAACGGTTCCTTTTTTGCCGTTTAAGTCGGCGTCGTCGCTGGATGTTTGGAATGTCCATCGACCGGATTTTGTACCTGTGAAGCGAAATTTCCAGGTGTTGTCGCCGGCATAAAACATGCCCGTTTTCCGTTCTTCGCCTTTTTCATGGCGAAACAGCGCCCAGGCGATTACGTCGTAGGGATTGCCTTCATAGGAGGGATTTGTGAGCGACCACTCCAGATAAGGACGCCATTGGGATCCTGTCTGCATGGGAAAATCATCGTCAGCGTAAAGGTTTGAACTTTTTCCAAAACCGGCGACGATGAACAAAACGGCGACGCCGGTCAAAAAACTTTTCAAAGAAAATAGATTCATTTTTTTGATTCCTTTTCGTTTCGAAATTATTTGCTCTATACCATAAGGTTGAGTTATTCTTTGTTTAATGGATTCAGCGGCGTTTCTCAAGTGGAAGCGGTTCGAATAGGGGCGTTGTTTGATTCAATTCGAAGCATCGATCTAGCGAGGAAGGCTATGAAGATTTTCATCGTAACGCTCGGTTCGCGCGGCGACGTCCAGCCGTATACGGCATTGGGCCGCGGACTGCAGGCGGCGGGGCATACCGTCACTCTCTGCACCAGCTCCAGCTTTGAGTCGTTCGTCGTCGATCATGGATTGCGCTATGGCTACATGAACGACGGCATTATAAAACTCATGAATTCCGATATCGGCCGGGAAGCGATGGAAAACATGAGCAATCTTTGGAAGGGAATCAAAACCGCATGCAAATTGATGAAGCAGGCGGGGCCCCTGCAGCGCCAGGCTATCAGCGACAGTTGGGATTCCGCCATGCAGGCTCATCCCGATCTGATTCTCTTTCACCCGAAAGCGTTTTGGGCGCCGCACTTTGCCGAAGCGTTGAAGGTTCCAGTCATGTTGGCTTTTTATTTGCCGATGTACGCGCCGACCGCCGAATTCCCCAACATTGGATTTCCCAGATGGAAATTGGGGGGCTGGTACAACAAATTAACATATACTTTGGTTCTGAAATTGGCGTCGCTTATGGGGCGTAAATACATCAAAGAATGGCGTGCGGCGCAGAATATTTCCCATCGATCGGGCGCCGATTTTATGCATAACGAAGAGGGAAACCCCATCCCTATTTTGCATGGATTCAGTCCGCACGTCATTCCCCCGCCGTCAGACTGGCCTGATTACATTACAACCACCGGCTACTGGTTTTTAGACCGGCAGGAAGCCTGGACTCCGTCTCCTGCATTGCAGGAATTCCTCCAGGCAGGCGCCCCCACGGTCTATGTAGGATTTGGCAGCGTATCCGGCCGCCATCCTAAGCGCCTGGCGGATATCGTCGTCGAATCGCTGCGCCAGGCGAATGTACGCGGCGTTCTGGCTTCCGGATGGGGGGGATTGGATGCAGGCGATCTGCCCGATTCGATCATCCATATTGATCAGGCTCCGCATGACTGGCTTTTTCCGCAAATGGCGGCTGTCGCGCATCATGGAGGCGCGGGAACCACAGCGGCGGGATTACGGGCCGGGAGGCCGACGATCGTCTGTCCTTTCTTCGGCGATCAACCCTTCTGGGGGCGTCGCGTTCATGCGCTCGGCGTCGGCGTCGAACCTATTCCCCAAAAAAAATTGACAGTGGAAAAGTTGACGGCCGCCATCTGCGAAGCGGCAACGAATCCAACCATCCGGCGAAACGCCGAAGCGTTGGGCGAAAAAATACGGAGGGAAGATGGAATTGGTCATGCAGTCTCTTTTATTGAACAATATACGAAAAAAAGATAACTAATCGATAAATTTCGACTTCTAGCCGCCGTCTCGCGACAAATCTTTGGATGCCTGTTATAATTTTGTGCGTCATACAGCCGAAAAAACGAACCTTTCGCCGAAAAGGGGTATGGAAAAGAATGATCATCAAATTTTTAGGCCATTCCTGTTTTTTTATTCAATCTGATGACGGGACGTCCATCCTGACGGATCCGTATAAATCAGGCGCTTATGGCGGCGCGCTGACGTACGAACCGATCGCCGAATCGGCGGATATCGTCACGCTTAGCCACGAGCATGAGGATCATGCAGAACTCAACAGCCTTCCCAACCAACCGCTGATCATTCGCGCCGACTGCAGGGCGCTGGGATTGGTTTTCGACGTCGTGGATACATTTCATGACAACGTTGGAGGGAAAGAGCGCGGCGCCAATCGCGTAATTCTATTTTCGATCGATGACATCCGCATCGCTCATTTGGGGGATCTTGGCCATATATTGACCCCCGAACAGGTCGAAAAAATGGGTGAAGTCGATGTTCTTTTAATCCCGATCGGCGGTCGGTTCACCATCGATCCTGATCAAGCCTCGCAGGTGGTTAAGCAGATTCATCCCAAAATCGCCATCCCGATGCATTTTAAAACCGATAAATGCGGCTTTCCCATTGAACGCGTCGATACTTTTCTGCAGGGAAAATCCAATGTGAAGCGTTCGCCTACCTCCGAAGTGGTTTTGCGCAAAGAAGACCTGTCTCAAGATCCGTCAATCTTGTACATACCGCCGAGTAACTAGAATTCTGGCCAATTCATATTGTCGAGTAAAGTTTTCTCAATTTCAGGGGGGGATGGGCATAAAAAATCGGGGTGATTGGATTCGAACCAACGACCCACTGCTCCCAAAGCACAAGTTGTAGTTTTTAAGTTCAATAAAAACAATGAGTTAAGATCGAAATAATTCGGAGGGGTATAAATAGGGGTATAATTTTTTTTCAGATAGATCCAAGCGGCTGTTGGAATTTCTTTTTTGTGTTTTCTGTTCCCGTATTATCTATATAAAACGAAGTTGGATTATTCGGGAATCTGTGGTAAAAATACCTCGATATTTCATGTAATAGTATTATATTTTATTATAATCATAAATAAAGGTTTTCCCCTCGAACTCCAACAATATTTTTTTGTTAAATCCACCGCTTGCCCATTTTTTCTCTTGCGTTCAAAAAATGAACGGTCTATAATAGTATAAATTTTTCACATAGAGAAATTTTACCATTCTTAAATTCATGTTTTTCAAATACTTATTGCGGTATTTTCCCCGCCCCGCAACGGGGGCGAAGCCTGCCGATTGATTGAAAATACTTGTATGAATCCTCCTATTTCCGTTAATGAGAAGGAATCCTTAAACAGGGAAGAGCAGGTTGTCCTCTCGATTCTAGAAGAAATTGAGAAGAATCCCAAAACATCCCAAAGAAATATAGCCAACCAACTGGGCATTGCGGTTGGACTGGCCAATTCTTTTGTAAAGCGAGTGATTTCAAAGGGATTCGTCAAAATTAAGCGCATCAATAGCCGCAATATCCATTATCTATTGACGCCAAAAGGCGTTTATGAAAAATCGCGGTTAACCTATCGCTTCCTTCGTCATTCGTTCCGCTATTTGGCGATGTATCGCCAGAAGACCTATGAAATTCTCGCGCCCTATTCTGAACAGGGAATCAAGGATGTCGTCATCTTCGGTAGCGGCGAAGAAGCCGAACTCTCTTACTTGGTGATTCGTGAATTGGGGATGACGCTGAAAGGCATCGTCGATCCAGATCATGCCGGCGAAAAAAGCATCGGATACGAAATTTACGACCTTAATTGGCTATTCGATCAGGAAGCCTTGGGAATCTTGCTGGTCCTTCATTCGGCGCTATTGAACGACTCGTTTGAATCGCATAAAGACGATATCCTAAGCCGCCTAGACGGTGCACCCATTTTGCATATTGAGATTTAAAACCGAAAAATGATCCAAAAACCGTTGTTTGTTCGCGTGGAATGGGATAGCGAAGCAGGCGTTTGGGTTGCGACAAGCGACGATGTGCCCGGTCTTGCTACGGAGGAAAGTACCATGGAGGGACTTGTTACGAAGTTAAAGAGTATGATTCCCGAACTTCTCGATGCAAATGGGCTCTCATTACATCGATTGAATCATTACGGCTTTAGATTTGGATAACTGATACCTTTTTACTTGTGAAAAAACTTTTCTCCATCCATCTTATCCCTTTTATATTATGCAGTTGGTATCTCAGCTCTTATGTTTTACAGCCGTTCCCATCCAATCTCATAGCGGCGGTCATCATTGCATTCATCGCGTTCAATTCGTTCAGAAGTTCATCAAGCGGAGCGATCGTCGCCATATTCTTAACGCCTTTAACACTATCGCTTGGAAGGCATCTGACAGTCTTTTTGAAAGAATCAGCGCCGCCTTATTTGCCCTACGCGGAAATCATTTTAATCTCAACGCTTTTCGGATGGGCATGCCGGGCGATTCTCCATCATTACAATTCCGAACGATTCACCATCGTGGAAAAAGAGAAGTCGCTGATCGAAAATCTTCTCTTATGGTTGATGGGATTATGGACGGCGCTGGCTATCATCGGAATCGCTCCGGCTTTGATTCGGAACTTTCAAACCTCGCCGTCGATTCCATTAGAACTGCTGGCCGTGAAAATCGCCTTTGCGCCGGTTTGGGGGCCGGGCGACGAATTCTTCCCCATTACCATGGCCATCCGAACCTTTCTGGCTTTCTGGTTCGTGTATTACGTGCAATACCTCATCCAGCAGGAAAAAATCTACGGCGTTATCTTGAAATGCTTCGTACTTTCCATGACGATCGTCGCCGTCTACGCGATTCTTCAATTTGCGTTTGAGATCGGTTATACAAAAGGGAATTACGCCAGTTATATCCAAAGCACCTTCCATGAAAACGAAGGCTTCGCCACATTCAGTTTCATGGCCTTCGTAATCGCGTTCCCGTTGTTTTTTCTACGCGAATCCAAATGGTCAAAAGCGTTGTACGGCGTTTCCTGCTTGCCTTTTCTGACGGCAATCCTGCTCTCGAACTCGCGCGCCGTCATGATCCTTGTTCCCATGGCATTGTTTTTTTTTCTGCTGGCGGCCTGGTTCAAAGACAGATCCATTTTCCATCGTAAAAAAGTGGAAATATCGACGGTGCTCATCAGCATCCCTTTAATCGTCGCGCTGATAGCGGCTTTTTCGCCGTACACGTGGAAAAAAATTACCCGATTGACCAACGACATTGAATTATTAAATGAGCAATCCGTCGAGGAACAAAAAGCGATTGATCGAGAGAATCTCGCAGCGGCCAGGGAGAAGGGAGGCTCTTTAACTCTCGTCGCCCGTATGAAACTATGGCGCTCCGCCGCATCAATGCTCACAGATTCCTGGGGAGCGGGAATGGGAGCCGGGGCGTATTATCGCCTCACCGGATTCCCCCGCTACCAGGCCATCTCGAAAATGGAAAACGCCCACATGTTTTGGCTGCAGCTCATGGCGGAACTGGGCGTGTTCATGCTGATCGTCGTATTAGGATTCTTGATCATACCGTTATACTTGGGATGGAGCGAAAATGCGTCCGGATCTCAGCGATGGCTCGCCATTGCGCTTTTCGCCTATTGGTTCTGCAACATCGTCGGGCAATCGCTCACACAAAACGAAATTCTCTGGCTCTTCGCCCTCATGGCGGGAATCGCATTCCGAGGAGCAATTCTTAACCGGCCGACCATGTTTACCGAATTATTCATGACGCGCAAAATAGCGGTCGCCTCTCTAGCGATCCTCCTAGGCCTTCAAACAACGGTTTGGGCGATCAATGCGCAAATCCCCTTGGAGTTGGGATTCCAAAAAATCCACAGCGAATCCTACGGCCACGCTTTCGATGAAATGGGCCATCGATATCAACAGGTAGGCTCAGCAGTCACCGAGACTCATTATGTCCCCCATGACGATACAGTGCTCGAATTCCGCGTCCGGGCGGCTTCTCCCGATGTGACTCTGGATAATCCCTTGCGCATCAAGGCCCTGCTTCTCGATCCCTACAATCGAATCATATCCACGGCAAGCGTCGATTTAACCGGCAGTCAAAACATCCAAAGCGTGTATTTGCCCATCAAAGACATGGCGAATCAATCCGCAACAACCATCCTGACCGTCGATCAGGTGGAATGGCGCGGCAATCTGTTAAAAAGCGACGAGCGGCAACTGGTAGGATTCCATTACTACGGCAGCCGATGGGCGTCTGAACATCATTAATCGTATTGTGATAAAGAATGTTGATCGAAACAAACAAACGTCTTTTTAAAAGCGCTCGGCGCAGGAAGGACTCAAAATGAGAAAACAAGCAAGCCTGCTAGTCTTATGCGTGCTTCTGGGAGCATCCATAATGCTAATTGGATGCGTCAAAGAAGACGCATCAACCTCAAAAAGTGAACTCGGCGCAACGTCGATCCAGCCGACGCCCACCAAAATGATAGTAGCGGTACGCTCCAAAAGCCCGGAAATCCCCAAAATCCTCTGGGATGACCGATCGGCCTACGAAAAAGAAGGCCAACAAGCCTTCTTCACAGACTGCGGCTTCTACAAAGGTGACACCGACGAACTAACAGGAGCCAAATGCGAATTCAAAAACGGAGAATGGGTGCTTCTAGAGCCGAAATTGGAGCCGAAGGATAATTTGATTGACAATGGGGATTTTTCGGAATGGACTGAGGAGAAGACGAGTCCAATAGGTATTGGACTATCTAAAGTTGCTTCTGTAGAGGCGTTAATTTCACCTGAAACTGAAGATGTTCTATCCAAACCATACTCTTTGAAATATATTACATCTAAAAGTAAAGGGGAACATAATCAAGTTAATATAGGATTTGGTCAAAATAGTATAAAAGCATTACCTACTCGTAAAGTCACAGTTATCTTAAATTATAAATTAAAATCCAATGCTAATAATTTTAGATTAGGTGTTCAAGTTTATACTTATAATGGGGAAAAATGGGATTATTTAAAACCTGTAATGGTGATTAAAAATGGTAGTTTGAACAAGGAATGGATTAGAGATGGCTTTGTTGTTAAATTGCCAACGGAAATTGATCGAAGTCGGATTAAACTGCGAATGACAACGGAAGGAATAATATTATTTGATGATCTAGCGATTTATCTCGGTAATCTACCTATGTTATTTAATGGTAATGATTAATAAGTCTATTTTAACTAAAAAAATATTTGATTTTTATCATCGAACGCAAGGTAAAAGTATTGGAGCTTTCTTTATCAGGAAAGCATCCACTGCTTTCTTCATGAATGGAGTTGTTACCTTAGTAGGTTTAATGACTCAGATTGTGCTTGTACGGACACTTGGCTCTGAACAATATGGAGATTATATATATGTTTTCTCATGGATCACTATTCTTTCATTGATTGCCAATGTCGGCATGAATAACACGATCATCAAGCATATTGCTACATATCGAGCACAGGGGAAATGGTCAGAATTTCATGGTATTATACGATTTGCTAATTGGATACCAATGGCTGTTAGTATCATTATAAGTGTAATTATGGCGTTTTCTCTATGGATATTACGTGGATATATTAGTCAAAATTTGTTATATACTTTTTTGTGTGGTTGCTTACTTGTGCCTTTTTATTGTCTGATACAAATTCGTCAATCTGCATTGCGATCCATGATGTTCATAGTTCGATCTTGTCTGCCGGAGAAAATTATAAAACCCATTTTATTAATAATGTTAGTGTTACTCCTCTTTTTATTAGCGCCAAATTATTTAAATGCACCGTTAGCAATGATCCTCGATGGAATAACAATCATTTTGGCTTTTTTGCTAGGTATGGTTTGGTTACATAAATTATTACCTAAAGAAGTTTGGGATGCTACGCCGAAATATTGCACCCGTGAATGGTTAGATGTTGCACTGCCATTTCTGTTGATCTCTTCAATTATGATCATAATGAATAAGGTCAATATTATTATGATCGGATTTTATATGGGAACAGAGCAAGCGGGTTTTTTTGCAATTGCCTCTCGTATTACTGTTTTTATTACATTCTCTTTGCAAGCGGTTAATACCATCTTTGCACCTATGATTTCAGAACTCTACAGCACTGGTAAATTAGTAGAATTACAACGCATAACATATATTGCAGCTTGGGGTATTTTTGCATTTAGTGTACCAGTTGCTATTATTTTCATTGTTTTCGGTGAATTTCTATTATCCATTTTTGGTAAAAATTATACGATCGCTTATATACCCTTGGTAATTCTTGCGATAGGGCAGATTGTCAATGCTCTTTCTGGTTCTGTAGGATTCATTATGAATATGACAGGACATCACCACAAAACCACTCAAATCTTCGCATTTGGTTTATTTTTTAATATCATGTTAAATATGATCTTGATTCCATATAGTGGTCTAAATGGAGCAGCCTTTGTTTCTATGATAACAATAATGTACTGGAATGTGGCGATGTGTTTATGGGTGTATAAACATTTGAATATTAATACAACAATATTTAAGAGGAATTGGGCATGATCAGAAAGCCAAATTTTTTTATTGTAGGCGCTCCCAAATGTGGTACAACAGCTTTGGCTACCTACTTATCTGAACATCCGCAAGTGTATTTTTCAAAGCCAAAAGAGATTCATTATTTCTCGACAGATTTCTATGATTTTGGATTCAAAGGAACAGTAAATGATTATTTAGCTAACTATTTTTCTAAATCAATTAATAAGCAACATTTAAGGATTGGAGAGGGATCTACATGGTATTTATATTCAGAAAAAGCATTAGAAAATATCTTTAAATTTAACAAAGAATCAAAAATTATTGTAATGATAAGAAAACCATCTGATATGGTTTATTCATTACATTCTCAATTGCTATTTTCAGGATTTGAAAATATTTCAGATTTTTATGAAGCATGGAATATGCAAGATAAAAGAAGGGGTGGATATAACATACCAAAGTGGTGTAAAGAGAAAAAATTTTTACTATATGGTGATATAGCAAAGTATAGTTTTCAACTAGAAAGAGTATATAAA
>JAFGTC010000195.1 GCA_016934335.1 Candidatus Omnitrophota bacterium
AGGTGACGCCCCATATTGTCCGGTCCCACGGAAAAAAAGAAACTCGCTCGGACATGATAACGCGCCAAAAGATCAAGCAGGTTGGGGACCCCGACGCAAGCGCCCCGCAGGGTGTCGACATCGATGCGCAGGCCGACTGGGATCATTTATTCACCCCTGACTGTTGAATCACACCATGGAGAAAATAATCCAGGGTCTCACCAACCGACTGCTCAAAAGGCGTCTTCGGCGACCATCCCAGGATGCTTCGCGCCTGACGGATGGACGGCCGTCGATGCTGGACGTCTTGATAGCCGGATCCATAAAACGCGCGCGCTTCAATATTTCGAAGCCCGCCGTCAGGCGGGAAATGAGAGCGGAGAGGATGAACGGAAAATTTTTCAAGCAGCATTTCGGCTAGTTCCAGCATGCTGAATTCGTTATCCGGATTTCCAATATTGAAAATTCGACCCTTGCAGCAATCATTTTTGTTTTCGATGATCCGGAACAGACATTCAACGCCGTCCTTGACATCGGTAAAACAACGCTTCTGTCTGCCTCCGTCCACCAATTGAATCGGGGATCCCTCCACAAGGTTCAGGATGAACTGTGTAATCACTCGGGAACTGCCGATCTTGGCGGAGTGCAAAGAATCGAGCTTCGGCCCGATCCAGTTAAACGGGCGAAACAGAGTGAATGACAATTCTCCATTAGCTCCGTAAGCCCAGATCACTCGATCCAGCATTTGTTTGCAGCAAGAGTAGATCCAGCGCTGCTTGCTGATGGGGCCCTGGACGAAATTGGAGCGCAGTTCGTCAAACTCGGGATCCTGGCACATGCCATAGACCTCCGAAGTGGAAGGGAAAACCAACCGTTTCCCGTATTTGACGCAGTATCGCACGATGCGGAGATTTTCTTCAAAATCAAGTTCAAACACCCGCAAGGGATTCCGGACGTACTCAATGGGAGTGGCTATGGCCACCAGAGGCAGGATGATGTCGCATTTGCGGACATGATACTCAATCCACTCTCGCATGATCGAGATATCCCCCTCCTCGAAATGAAAATCTGGATGTCCCAACAGATGTTCAATACTGTCTGAATACAGATCCATTCCATGGACTTCGTATCGTCCGCTTTCCAACAGCCGCTCGCCCAGATGATTGCCGATAAAGCCGTTTACTCCAAGAATGAGTAATTTCTTTTTGCGCTGCTTGGACAGAAGCATTTCACTTCTTCGGTGGAAACGCATGCCGGTTGTCAGATTGAGCTCCTGGACAAGCTGACTGCCGCTCAGGTACACGCCGTTTTCAATTTGACCGAATCGAACCTCTATCGCGCCGTCGCCGCAGGCGATCGTCAGGGGATTTGTTGAGAGCACCGCGCCTGGAACAGAAATTGTCTCGGCTTCCGCCAATGCGGCGTCCCAGAAGATGCATCGGCGATTTCCCAGAAAGGAAAAAGCGCCTGGATAGGGCTTGGTTACTGCACGTACAAGGTTGCGCACACTTCTCGACGCCTGCGTCCAATCGATTTCGCCGTCAGCCGGCCTGCGCCCGCCGAAATAACTTGCCGCTGTGGGATCCTGGGGAATGCGCCGTACCTTGTTTTCCCGGATTCTCGGCAACTGATCGTCCATCAGTCGGCCTGCCGCCAGGGCCAGCTTATGATGCAGGCTTAAAGCTGTATCGGATTCGTCAATCGAGACTCGCTCCTGGGCGACAATATCGCCGTCGTCCGGCCGCGGCGTCATGTAATGAAGAGTGACGCCGGTTTCTTTTTCCCCGTGAACCAGCACCCAGTTCACCGGGCAGCGCCCCCGATAGCGGGGCAGGAGCGATCCATGCAGGTTGAGGCATCCTGCCGGCTGTATTGCGAGAATTTCCGCGCTCACAATGTTCCGATAATAAAAGGAGAAGAGAATATCCGGCTTCATCTCTCGGATTCTTTCCACCCAGAGAGGATGATTGATGTTCTCCGGCGCGTAGACGGAGATATTGTGGGTAGCCGCCAATTCCGCCGCTGATTCGAACCAGATGTTTTCATTGGGATTGTCTTCATGCGTAAAGACGGCCTGAATTTCAAATCCATGGGCCAGAAGCGCTCTGACGCCGGCGCAGCCGATATTATGGTAAGCCAAAACAACAGCCTTCATGTTTTTCCCTTTGACCAATCCGTAGGTTTCGCTATTTCCCTTTAACTTAAACGGCAAATTGAGAACCTTATTTCTGCAATTCTATCGCCGCTGACTGTTCGTGATCGATGTAGTCGCTTACTCCTTCGGGCGCCTCCAACGAATTTTGGGAAAGAGGCGGCAGCATTGCTTTCCAACTGTGTGATTCCACCACAGAACGCCACTTTTTCATCTCCGTCTCATCATCGACGATCACAACCCCGCCTTCTCGCACAGCCCATTCATACGCCGATTCTTCCTTCGTAAACACAAGACAAGGACTGTCCAGATAGAACAGAACTCGTTCTACCGCCTTGGGGTAGAAAGCGCAGGGCTTGCCCAACTTTTTCACCTCCATCACCTGAGTTCGCAAGTTTGGAAATTCCGTGGAAAGAGGAACCATGCCGTAACTATAAAGCAGCCATGCCGCCATCATGGAAGCCGCCATCCCTCCTGCGCGCCTCTTTGCGCTGAATCCGATGAGCGCCGTTGAGACGAACGCCGATAATAGGGATGCAATCCACAATGATGTAGTGACGAAAGGGAGTCCGCTGGGATAAAACACAAGCGCAAAAAGAGGGGCGGCAAAAATGATTCCCACGATAAATCCGAAACTCGCTACGAAAAGATCGAAAGGTCGAGTAAGCAGCCGCTCCGAAAAATCCATCAACAAAAGTCCGGTCAAAATGGAAGCAAACGGTAAAATGGGCAGCAGATAATAAGATCGCCGGGAGCCGGAAAGAGTAAAAAAAACAAAGATCGCCGCAAAAAGGATTCCCAATTCCGCGGTCGGAGATTTGGAATCTCGGAATTTAGGTAGAAGATGGATCAGGGCGGCGGGCAGAAGCAGGGACCAAGGGGCCGCCAGGTCGAAAATTCGTACAAAATAAGTCCATATCGGCCCTTTGTGGTCGAAGGGCTGGAAAAATCTTACGACGTTTTCCTGCCATACCAGCTCGAGAGGCGACCACGTTCCCGTGACAAGCACGGCCGTCAATGGCAGCGAGAGATAGACAATTAGAGATAATGCCATTGCTGCGAAACAATGTCGCAAGGAAAGAGCATTAGGCCGCTCTCTGCGCACAATCAAGAGAAGGGCGATGGAAAAAATGGGAACTCCGTAAGCAGGAAGTCCTTTCAGGTTCGCTCCCAGCCCCATAATGACTCCGAACAGGTAAAGCCATCCGGGGCTCTTGTCCGATTTGTGCTTCAGGAAATACCAGATGGAGAGAAAGATGACAACGGCGTTCAGCATCTCGACCTGGGCATTGCGCCCCCAAAATACGAATCCATAAGACGTCGCCAGCACCGCTGTCGACAAAAGAGCCGTTCGAATCCCAAACCACAATCGAGCCATGTCGAAGGTAAGCAGAAGGAGCAATAACGCAGAAATCACGGACGGAAGCCTGACTATCGCCTCCGTGACGCCGCCGTTAATGAAAGCGAAAGGCAGGATGAGCCAATAGGAAAGCAAAGGTTTATCCCAATAAAGAACTGAACCTAGGAGGGGCTGAAACACTTCGCCCGTTCCGTACATATGACGACTGATTAAAGCCCACCTTCCTTCAGAGCCCCACAACGACATTACGCTGAGATTTCCAATCAAAATGAAGGCGGCGGCTCCAAGAATCAATACGAGATGGATCTTCCGATTCTCCCATGAAATCAAGCGATGCTCCTCGTTGACAGTCGATGTTTTGTGCGAATCAGAAATCTTATTCAATCCTCCCCTCCTTCAATTCTAATACGTTCTCATTCGTTTGGTTTACGCTTTCGCCTTTAATGCTTTCCACGAAATACATCGGTCTACCCCTAACATCGTGATAGATGCGGCCGATGTATTCGCCGAGCAGGCCGAGGCCGATAAATTGCGCTCCGATAAAAACAAAGAGCACTGCGAAAAGCGTAAATACCCCCTCTGCGGCCCACGAGGCGCCATAGACAATTCGCAGCGCCATGAGCAGAGCGCCGAAGCCAATGCCACATGCCGAAATGATTGCTCCCATTAAGGAAAGCAGGCGCAGCGGGAAAGTGGACATCGAAGTGAGAAGGTCGAATTGAAGCGAAAGCAGTTTTGCCAAGTGATATTTGGATTTACCATTTTTGCGCAGGGCGTGACTGACTTGGATTTCTTTCGTGCTGCCGGCGAAACTGTTGGCTAATATGGGGATAAAAGTGGAATGTTCCCTGCACATGAGCATGGCGTTTACCACCGAGCGCCGGTAGGCTCTGAGCATACAGCCATAATCATGCATCATCACGCCGGTGGTTTGTCGGACGATCCGGTTGACCAGAGCGGAGGAAACTCGGCGGAAAACAGAATCCTGACGGTTTTGTCGGACGGTTCCCACGACATCGACGCCTTGATCCATTTCATACAACAGTCTGGGAATTTCTTCGGGAGGGTTTTGAAGGTCGGCATCCAGGGTGACGACGATTTCTCCTTTGCTTTGCTCCAAGCCGGCGAATACGGCCGCATGCTGGCCGTAATTTCTATTTAGAATTACGGCAATCACCTCGGTATGAAGATCAGCGGCCAGGGTAATGATATCGCGAGAACCGTCTTTGCTGCCGTCATCCACCAGGATGATCTCAAATCTCCGGTTGGTTCCCTTACAGGCGCCTAGACATCGAGCGATGAGTTCCGGCAGGTTGTTTTTTTCATTGTAGACGGGGATGACCACAGAAAAATCCAATGCTTTCATGCGAGTATCTCCTTGATGGCCGCTGCGACCGCATCCACATCCTCCAGAGTCATTCCTGGAAACAAAGGGAGTGAACAAATTCGATCCGAATTCCATTCGGTGTTCGGCAGCGCGCCATCGGGCAATTGCATAGTTTCGCGATAATATTTCTGCGTGTGCACAGATTTAAAGTGAATGCCGGCGCCGATATTACGCATTTTCAATTCCTTCATGAAAGTCTCTCGATCCATGCCTGCCCGTTCGACATCCAAACGGACAACAAACAAATGCCAGGCGTGACGCATGGGATAAGGAGGAATGGCAAGAGGCAGGATCTCATCCACTTCGGACAAAAGTTCATGGTAACGGCGGGCAAGAAGCGACCGTTTTTCAATAAATTCTTCCAACCTGTTCAATTGTCCTAAACCGAGGGCCGCCGCTATGTCGGTCAGATTGTACTTGAATCCCGGCTCCAAAACTTCGGCCTGTGGGGCTCGACCCTGCATCGTGCGGTCATAGGCATCCACTCCAAGGCCGTGAAATTTCAACCGGCGGACGCGTTCAAGAAGTTCGGGATCGTCAGAACAAAACATCCCGCCCTCGCCGCAGGTCATATTTTTGATGGGATGAAAGGAAAAAACGGCGCTGCCTCGACGGCCGATCTTTTCACCGCGGTATTCCGCGCCGGCGGCATGAGCAGCGTCTTCGATAAGAACGATGTTATGCCTGGATGCGAGTTGCCGCAGAGGCGCCATGTCCGCCGCGGCGCCGGCAAAATGAACTGGGATTATGAGTTTTGTGTTCTTCGTAATAAGAGGCTCAATTGTATCCGCAGATGTCATCAGGGTGTTACGGTCAATATCGGCGAAAACCGGCGCGGCGCCGACGCGCACGATCAGGTTCACCGTGGAAACCCAGGTCATGGAGGGCGTAATCACTTCGTCTCCCGGACCAACGCCCAAAGCCGTAAGCGCTAGATGCATCGCTCCTGTGGCCGAACAGAGCGCAACCGCTCCTTCGGCGTCGCAGTATTCTCGAAATGCCTCTTCAAACTCGGCGGCCTTCGGCCCGGTTGTGATCCAGCCCGAGCGCAGAACCTCCGCCACGGATTCGATTTCCTCTTCACTAATGACCGGCTTCGAAAATGGAAGAAATGAGATTATGATTTTTGCTCCCGTCATTTAAATATTTTGATTACAATTCTTAAATACGTCATTTGATTTTCTGAGCGGAATTTTTCCACTACTATAACAAGCCAAAATGAAGAAAGAATGAAGACTTTTATAAAAATCATAAATTTTTTTTATTGACTGGTTGGAGAGAAAAAGTGAAATTGATTGCAGATATAGTTGAATCTTCTCAATATTGCCTCATCCTGAACTTACGGTTGTTTCTGGCTGAATTTAAAGGGCTTATGAAATATTCAAAATGTGTAATCTGCACCAGAATAATCCCCTCCAAATGAGGCTTTTGGGGATGGGCTGAATAAGGATCTAGTGGTAACTACATGAATAATTGCTTGATGCATTCGATGCCAATTCAGGACGGAACTGCCTTGTCCGTATTGGGTAATGACTAAGTCATCATCAATCACAAGGCCTATGCCCGGCGCATAGTTTTAGTATTTTATGTCAATGAGAGATCGACGATTTATTATCCGACGCATCGGCCGGATGTAACGCTTGGAGCGTTGTTTCGCTGCCGTGAATGGAGCGTCGTGAGCGCCGGGCCGAATGGATTAATGACATTTGGCGGCGGACCGTCCATCGTCGATCTTTACGGCATTCTACAATCAAACCGATTCTATGCTGCTTTAGAGATACGAAAAGCCGTTGTATTCGTTTCTTCGAAAAGGCGTCGTTCAATGGGGAAGGGAACTGGTTAGGCGTTTCGATCTAATGTTTCTTTCTGACCTTCTGCAAAAACATCATCGGGAGTTCTTACCTTTAACCGGTAATGAGAGCGCCATTCGTTGCACCGAATGCGACCCCAGTACGGATTGGCTTTCGCGATCTCCCAAACTAGTCGCACCAATTCAATCGGCGTTTTGTTTGCCGGTTCCGTTTTCTTTGAAGCATAGTGGTTCCATTTATGAGAATTTTACGAAATGAGACCCTATGATATAACGATAATGTCGGCAAGCGTTTAGAGGTGGATCGATTCCTGCTTAACAGCAGCAAACTGTTTCGATAGGGTAAGGATTTTCAAAAGACGCCGCCTCTGGTCGAGATTTATTCACGCTCTATTTGAGAGAAAATTCTAACATCCAAAGGCTTGATATTATCCATATGAATATCACGCTGTGGAAATGCGAGGGTGATGCCGGCTTCGCCAAAACGTTTGTGAATGGCATGCCGAATCTGACTGTCAATCCGCAATTTATTAGAGGCGGCCATGTTCACCCAATAACGTAATTCGAAATTCAATGCACTGTCGCCGAATTCCATGAAAAAACAAACAGGCTCCGGTTCTTTAAGTATTTGAGGATGTTCATGAGCGATGGCCAGAAGAATTTGTTCTGTTTTTTCTGTTGAAGAACCGTAAGCTATTCCCAAATTGATGTCGGAGCGAATAATATTGTCAATTAGGGTCCAATTCGTGAATTTTTTTTCTAAAAAAGAACTGTTTGGCACCACGATGTCTAGATTTGTAAAAGTGCGGATGTGAGTACAGCGCGCCGCCATGCGGGTTACTCGACCAATCGTTCCTTCGATTTCCACTAAATCTCCCACGCGAACCGGACGCTCCACTAACAAAATCAGACCGCTTATAAAGTTATTGAGAATATTCTGCGATCCAAAGCCGATCGCAATGGCGAACGCACCGCCGAAAATTGTGAAAAACGTCAAGGGAACCTGGAGAATGCGAAGCGTATACAAAAAAAATAGAATCAGCAGAATATAGTGAATGAGCGATTCGATCGTTGTGGATGCGCCCTCTTGAACCTTTAATCGATGCAGCAGGAAGCGTCCGATGAAGCGGCTGAGAAAACGAGAGAGAATCAGGCCCGCCGCAAAAAAGAAAAATGCGTAGAATATTGTTTTAACATAATAAGCCCGTTCAATTTCTCCCTGTTGATACACATAGATTTCTTTATTCCATAGAGAAGCGATAGATTCAAATCCTTCTTGCAGGCGATCCCATATTGTCAGATGCGTGGTTTGCTCCTTGATGGCGTTCAGAAGTTTCGTCTGATGACGCCGGTTGAGCTCAATGTTGGTGATATTTTCCTGCAAAGTGTTGATCGTGTCCTGCAACTGTTTTTTCTGCTCATCCAGCCAGCGAATGACTTGCTGAGGTTCTCCGCGGGAATTATCGATGGTGTTCTGCA
This sequence comes from Candidatus Omnitrophota bacterium, assembly GCA_016934335.1. Lineage (GTDB taxonomy): Bacteria > Hinthialibacterota > Hinthialibacteria > Hinthialibacterales > Hinthialibacteraceae > JAFGTC01. Next base: position 8,168 of record JAFGTC010000195.1, read on the forward strand.
AGTTGGTCAGTTCTGTTTGACGGTCGCTGATGCGCAGTTTCAAAAGATTTTCTTCACGTGCGAGATTGGCAAGAATATCGTCAGTTTCTTTTTCCCAGGTTTTCAACTGATCTAAATCGGCTTCCTGATTTAATACCGTAAAACGTTTTTGCCATGCAATTCTGCGTTTCGCCATGCGCTCCAAACGCAGCGTAATCACATCGATTTTGGTTTGCAGCGCGTACGTTTCGCGCTCCCGCGCCGCTTTTTCTTCGCTTAAGGCTCGATCCGGTTCTGGAACTTGTGCGATTTTACTGAGCAAAACCGCTAGTTTGTTATCGGCCAGTTTCTTGTCGTCGACGGCCTTTTTAAGCGCCGTTTGAAGATCGAATTCATCTTTATCCATTCGCTGCAGTTTGTCCTGCAATTCTTGCTGCGTAAAAACGGCGACGTTTTCGGTTAGTTGTACGCGTAAATTCAGTACTTCCAATTGGGCTTGATAAACGCTTCGAACCAATCGTTCGTTTCGAAGCTCCAACTCGTGAAGACGCAGCGCTTCGCCCGCCGCTCGACTCTCCAACCTCGCCATCTGCAAGGGCATAACCAGCGATTGTTTCGCAGCTTCGTCAGGAATTTTATCGTATTGATCTTTCGACTGCCGCCTCATCGATTCTTTTTCATCAAATGTTTTTTGTGCCTGTTCATAGCCGGATTGGGCGCTTTGTATGCGAGCTTCAATGATGTCTTTGCGGCTGATCTCCGCATTGATGCTATCGCGCAATTGATCCAATTCGAGATACGAGGCCTGCTCGGGCGGAGTGGATTCTCTTACTTTCTGCTCCTCTTCCTCTAATTGTTTTTTTTGCGCTTCGAGAGAAGCCGTCTGTTGAATGGCGGAAATTTGTTGATTGTAGGCAAGGTCGATTTGCTGTAAAAGGGATATTTGTTTGTTGAGATTTTCTAAAAAACCAGGCGGCGATGTCGCCGAACTGACCTGCATGCTTTTTTTCAAAACGTCTAGTTCTTTACCCAGTTCTGCGCGTTTGCTATTGATTTCCTCTTCGAACTGTTTGGCGTCATTCGCCGTTTCAATCGGCGCAAACTTTCCTGAGGCATCTGAAATCGATGGAGCGGAATTAGATGCAGGCGCCTGTGAGAGAGAAATCATCTGTGGCGCTGCTATGGGAATTAACGTAATTTGGAAAAAAATAAGGAAAAAGAAGATGAGTAAAAATCTTCGTAGAGAATTTTTACATGGATGCTTTATCATTTTCTTGTCTCCGTAGTATATACGATTTCCGCCACCGAATATTCGATGCTATTCAATACAAAAAAACAAGTAATGCTTGAACAAAAATACGCGCAACTTTTCAAAAAAGATGGATATGATGATGAACAATCAATTTCCCTCAGAAATTTTGAAATCAAAAAATCCAGAATAAGAAATTTTTGTTCCGCGAATGATTTCACGCCTCCACTTCCAATGTAATTTTCTGAATCGCATTGTAACCGGATTTAAGAAATGGACGCGGCATGGGCTGCGCGACTCCATTGGCGTCGATCGTACGGCATCGGAGGTCATACAAACCGGGAGAGGCGGCGGGCATCAAAGCCGCCCAGTGAATCAAGGTGTTGCGTAAAGGCCAGCGGATCGGCTTTCCGCTGGTCGGATCGATATGAAGAATGGAAGCGGGCAATTTTCCGTTTGGAAGGCCGCCTCCCCAATCTTCAGGCGGAGGCAGCGCCTCGGCGTTTTTCCAATCTCCGGAAGTAAAATACGGATCATTTTCCGGAAGCAGCTTCTTTTGCGGGTGAAGCCAATATTGCACTCGGTGTAAACCGGACATTCCTACCTGTGCTATACCGGATATCGGAATCGATTGAACGGATTTGATTTTTTGGGGAGCGTGAATAATACACGCCCATGTCTTTAGGGAACTTTCCGTGTCATTGTTCCATAGAGCATAAGTATCGTTGGCTTGGCTGTTGTTGGTCAGCAGAATGCGTTGCAGCCATTTGACCGATTTATTGCCGTACGCATCGGGAACCAGCATGCGCACAGGGCCGCCTCGAACAGGGGAAAGCCATTTGTCGTTCAATTTGTAACAAAGTATGACCGGGAAATCGCCGGGAGGATCTTCCAAAACCCGACCAATGGGCAGTGAACTTTGAAATCGTTGTTTGGGATCGTCATTGTGATAGCCATAGTAAAAAATCCGCCGGATGTTTTGCTTCGGCCGCGCCATCCAGATTACTTCCCGCAAGGGAACGCCTTCCCACAATCCCATTCCGCAGGGAGCGCGACCATTGGTGCAGGCCATCACGTGCAGAAAACGAACCGCTTGTGTTTCCGCAAGTTTCATCAAGGCCTTCCAATCGAGCGCGGCCCCTAATTCCTTAGAGAGCGGATTCTCTATTTTGGAGTTGCTTTCCGGATCTGCGATCACTTCCAACTGCCAGGTATCGCGCTCCAAGCCAACTGCGCGGCGCTTATCGAGAGGCAATTGATCAGGCGGTGGATTGCCTCGGCCGTAATTCTTGAAGTTTTCATCGCGAGTCAGATACTCTACCGCCGGCATCCAGTCTGCATTCAGGGAAGAATCTTCGCTCCTGCCTACGCCTGCGACTGTGGAATTCAAGCCGACTATCCCCACGGCGCCCATGCCAAGAAAAAAACGGCGAGTGACATCGCGATGTTCTTCCATCCATTCTTTATATTGCATAGCGGCGGCGTTTTCTCCATGCGTCTATTTGATGATTCACTATACTCCAAAGGATCCCAAAAATCGACGGAAAAATAATTTCCATTTTATTAAAACTTGAACGATTTTCAGATCTATAATTTCGGTTTAATGACATCCACTTTCTCTTTGCCGATTCTACTTGCGCCACATGACTTTCAGGATTGCTTTCGTTGATCCCTGATCAACCGGCAATCAACATCAATGAAAACGCCGCTTGAATCCCATCCATAGTGATCTCATTTATCAATGTTTATCGAAACGGGACTCTATGCTATAACAATAAAGTCGCTTATCTGTTGGTGTTAATGCTATTCGCATTTGCTGGATATCATTCGATCCACTTGATGAACATTCTGTGTAGGATCAGGCGCTGCAAAATCATGAAATCAATAAGTGCAACTGAATCGGACGATAATTCAAAATCATGAATACATATTCATTGTCTTTCGTAATTCTCTTGATTTTTGCGCATCTCGCTTTCAGTCAACCGGAAATAATTACACGGCACACTGGAATGAACATCATCCTTGGCGAGCAATCTGGACGAGTGGAGCAAAACGCGGGCGAGTTGCTGCGTGAACGTATCTTAGAAACGGGTGAAAATACAGTCGTAGTGACGCGCGAAGGCGCCGCATGGGAAATACATGAAGGTTCTTTGACAATTCTGCTGGGCCGCCCCGATCGCCATCAGAGAATCCGTGAACTCCTTGCTCGAAAAAGAATTGAATCCCCCAATGATTTCGATCCCGGTCCCGAGGGATTTCTATTGTTCAGATCGCCGGATTTGGATGGCGGCGTTGTAATTGGCGCCGGCGTGGACGACCGGGGCGTCGTGTATGCCGTGGGTGAGATCCTGCGGCGGATGGATTGTGACGATTTTGGCTTCGATTTTCCTTCCACCCTTGATGTGCGTACGGCGCCTGCTTTTGAGGTGCGCGGCACGCAGTTCGATCAGGGCGGCCGAATGCTGGAACTGACCGGTGCGCGCCGATGGTCCTTTGAGGAACAGGAACGCGTTATCCTCGATTATATGTTAGCGGGCGCCAATACATTCAATGTGAACGTTGGTCTGAAACCGGACGATCCTTTATATCATTTTTTTAAGGACTTTGCCCTGCGAACCATCGTCCATTACAGCGCCAACGCTGGAGCGGGAAAACCGGAATGGGAAGCCCGTGAATCCATTGGCCGCCGCGGATATTTGTGTCCCTCGATCTCTGAGGCGCGGGAAAGCCTTCTGCGGCGATGCGAAAACACATTCAAAAATAGCGTCTCATTCGACTATGTCCGCTTCTCTGCCGGAGACGGCGGCGGCTGTGAATGCGATCGCTGCGATCCTTACGGCCGAACGTTAATGCTTTTATGCGAAGATTACGCCGAGATCATCCACCGTTATCATCCCGAAACAGAGATCTTTGTCACCAACCAAAAACTCGACAACGACGATGATATAGCGATTTTTGAATATCTGAATCAAGAACCGCGGCCATGGCTGCGCGCTATTTGTTACGGGCCGGGTTCGGACGCGATGACCTGGCAGCAAGGGCGACGGCAAACCCACCGGATGGATCTTTTCCGGTATCCGGGATTCGGTCCGTTCGACCGCTATTTGCGCGAGATTCTGCACCAGCTGCCGCCGCAGCAATCCATTGTTTTTTACAATGAGTTGACGCATTGGTATTACTCGCAATACGGTTATGTTCACAAACAGCCGCCGCCCGACCGGGATGGAAATTCTCCGCCCCACTGGGGATATTTTATCTATGAACGGCATCCGGATCCGTTCCTGGCGCTTGTTTACGAACGGCAGACATTTTTCGCTTGGCCGCGTTTTTATCATTATGTGTTTCATGAGACCATGCGCTATGGCATCGGAGATGTAACACACTCAAGCGGTCATCACGATCATTTCAATCAATGGATGTGGATGCGGCTGCTTTGGTCGCCGCATACAAGCATGGAGGACGTGGTCGATGAATATGCCGAAACCTGGTTTGGCCGCAATGCGGCGCCGCTGATGGCCAAGGCGATTTTTCAGTTAGAACAGAACCTTGAAGAGCAACTGCTGACCAATGATGGCATTGATGATTACTATCTTTGGGTCAAAAAGGCGGGTTGGCGCATGCCGCGCGGTTTGTTCCGGCGGAGCTGGCTCTGGCGGCAGTATATGCAGAAAGCCGCGCTGGATAAATACATCCAACTCGATGGCCGTTCTCAAATGAGATTGCAAGAAAAGGTTGAAAAGCGTATCGCCGCGTCAATGGAGCGTGGAGAGACGGATCGTGCGATAACGGAGGCTCTGACTTGGTTCGATGAGCGTAAAGAGACCGCGGAGATGCGTGAACTGCGTGAAGAAGCCGGGCGCTTGGGCGATGAAAGCAACAAACTTTTCGGCGTTCGCAACACGGGATTTTTCAATCTAAAGCATGATTTCATCGGGATGGGCTGGTTGAAAAAACAATTGCAAAAGGCTCAAAGAGCCAAGGGCGAAAAACGCGCCAGAATGCTCGAACGGATTGTCCGTTACGAGGATCCCGGAGAAGGCGGTTATTACGATAACGCGGGCGCGCCGGGTGGAGCGCCTCACATGGTGGTCGGGACGCAGTTTGATCACGGCCAACCTTATTGGCGTGGAGCGCTTTCCGAGAGCAACCGGCCCAGCCAACGAATCATGGCGTTCACGGCGCATGAAAGTCCGGGGGTTGTCTTTGAATATGACGGCTTAGATGCAGAAGCCCAATACCGCGTTCGTTTTACCTTCGTTCGGCCCCGGTATCAGGAGCGCTACGCAATGCGCATGAATCAAAAAAGTCAGTCGATCTATGCGGACGATTTGCCGCTTGCTGTGAATCTTGAACTTCCGGAATACGAAAGCGAATTTTATGAATTCGATATTCCTACCCGGGCCACCAAAGATGGAAACCTGAAAATCCGCTTCGAGAAAGATCCTAACGTTCCCGAAGGAGATTGGATCGACGCCCAGATTTGGCGCAACTGCGGAGGATGGGGAACGATGGTTTCCGAAATATGGTTGATGAAGAATCCCGGATAGAAACAGGATGATCTTCATCGAAGATGGAAATACAAATAATTCAATCCATAGCGGTTCCATCTATGAGTATCTATAGAAATGGGATAACGACAATGTCGTCAAGCGTTTAGTGGTGGAGCGATTCACATTCTTCGAATCTGAGGCCTTTTTTGATTTTCAAGGAATTTTCTTGGATTAAAAAAATCACCCTCCTATCTCGTATTACTTTCTAAGAACGCTGCTAAAGGAGAAAAAATGAAGAGTAAATATTCCATTTTTATTTTGGCGACAATATCTATCTATCTTGGCATAATAGAAACAACAAATACTTTTGCTCAATCTCCGTATGATTCAGATATTATATTTAATGAATACGATATTGTGATGGATTTGGATTTTGCATCGAATGCTGTGGAATTTGAAGTTCGTATTTGCGCGAACAATCTCTCGAAAGTCGATAAAACATTTATTGATTGCGGCCTTTGTACAATTACGAATAACCGCGAGATTGTTGTCAGAAATTTGAATGTATTTCAAATGCGTGGCGATA
>JAFGTC010000196.1 GCA_016934335.1 Candidatus Omnitrophota bacterium
ACATCGCCGCCGCCTTCCCCTCCGCCTGCGGAAAAACCAACCTGGCCATGCTCCAACCCACGATTCCCGGGTGGAAATGCGAATGCATCGGCGACGACATCGCCTGGATGAAGCAGGGTGAGGACGGGCGCCTCTACGGCATCAACCCTGAATCCGGCTTTTTCGGCGTCGCCCCGGGAACCAGTTACAAAACCAATCCCATGGCCATGGACAGTTTGAATGAAAACTCTATTTTCACCAACTGCGTTTTAACCGACGACAATGACGTTTGGTGGGAAGGCATGGGCGTCGACTGCGCTCACGGCATCGATTGGAAAAACCGCGAGTGGACGCCCGAATCCGGTGAAAACGGCGCTCATCCCAATGCTCGCTTCACTGCGCCCGCCAGCCAATGCCCCGTCATCTGCCCGGATTGGGAAGATCCCGCCGGCGTGCCTATCGACATCTTTATTTTCGGCGGACGCCGCAGCCAAGTGGTTCCCCTCGTAACTCAAGCGTTCGGTTGGGACCACGGCGTCTATATGGGCGCCACCGCCGCCTCCGAACCGACGGCCGCCGCCTTGAACATCAAAACCAAATTGCGCCGCGATCCTTTCGCCATGCTGCCGTTCTGCGGCTACAATATGGGCGACTATTGGGCGCATTGGTTTGAAATGGGCGACAAATTGGGGAAAAACGCTCCAGCCATCTTCTATGTGAATTGGTTCAGGAAAGATGCAAACGGAAAATTCATGTGGCCGGGATTCGGCGAAAACAGCCGTGTTCTAAAATGGATGTGCGAACGCATCGAAGGTAAAGTCCAAGTCATCGAAACGCCGATCGGCTATATGCCCGCCAACGGTTCGCTTGATCTAACCGGTTTGGACATTTCCTCCGAAACGATGCAGGAACTCCTCCGCGTCGACGCCGACGCTTGGAAGGAGGATCTTGACGATCTCGAGGGATTTTTCGCTAAATTCGGCGACACGCTTCCCGAACGAATGAAAAACCAGTTGAATCAAATGCGCGATCGTCTTGCGTAAGATGGAAGATGCATAACGCATAGAATATTCTATCGTCTCTTTGAAAGGAGGAAGCGGATTGCTTCCTCCTTTTTTGTTGGAGGATAAAATCCCAGACTTCCGGATTGAATTATCTCGTTGGAGTTAACGTAAAAAATTGCTGGATCTGTTCAACGCGCTTTTCGCCGATTCCAGGAACAGCGTCGACGTCGCCCCACGATTGAAAGCCGCCTTTTTCCGTTCGCGCCTGAATGATCGCGTCGGCCGTCTTTTCGCCGATGCCGGGGATTTCCATAAGATCGATCCGCGTCGCCTGATTCATGGATTTTTTGATTCGGTGAACCGGCGCAGGGGAAGAGATCGAAGGAGACAGAACCGACGCGCTTTTCTGGGAAGGTTGGAGCCGAGGCGGCGTGGGCGCCGAGACGGCGCTCATGGCGTCCAATAAAGCGGCCAGTCTGGATTTTCCAATGCCCGAAACATCCAGGATGTCGTCAAGATCCGTAAAGCGGCCGATCTTCTGTCTTTTCTGCACGATGCGCTGCGCCAAGACCGGCCCGATTCCCGGCAGATCCTCCAATTGATTATGATCGGCTTGGTTCAGATATTGAATTAACCGCTGGCTTTCGAGGGCTGGAGTTTGCGCCGCATCGGCGGACGAAAACGGCGGCGAGTTTGACTCATTCAAAGGCTTCGCATCAAAAGGCGTCCCGGCGGGATGCGTAATCACAACCTGCGCCGTTTTATCCGCGCCGCGAAGCGCCTGATAAGCGGCCCCCGCCAGTATCAACGCCGCCAAAGTGAGAGTTAAAAGCAGTTCCCCGCGCTGCATGATGTCGATCAATCAACCGTCCGCTGTTTTTTATACGCCTAGCATGCCTATCCTGACATTAGCATGGTTTCGTACAAATCACAACAAAAAAACGCGAGAAATGGACGTATATTAAATCAGACGACAATGTTCAACAGTTTTTTAGGAACATAAATTTTCTTCTTGGGCTCCTGATCATTGAGCCATCGCGTGATCTGCTCCTGCTGCAAGGCGGCCTGCCAGACGGCCTCTCCATCCGCGTCGGCGGGGACGGTGACCTTGCCGCGCACTTTCCCGTTGATCTGAATCACCAGCATCATTGTGTCGGTTTGCAGAAAATCGGGATTATGCACAGGCCACGGCTGGCTTATAACATATCCCTCGTTGCCGATGGCTTCCCACAATTCGGCGCTGATATGGGGAGCGAAGGGAGACAACAGCCGCAAAAGAATCTCGACAGCGTCGCGGAAAATGGGGAAATCGGATTCGGCGATCGCATCGTTTTCGGTGAATTTATACATTTCATTCACCATTTCCATGATTTTAGCAATGGCCGTATTCAGACCAATATGGTCCTTGATGTCGTCCGTCACGGCTTTAATGGTTTTATGACACGCCCGCCGCAGATTTTTCGCCGCTTCGGAAAGATTGCCTGAATCTTGTTGGGACGAGGATTTCAGCGCATCGGCGTAGGAAAGAACCAGCCGGTAAATTCGATCGATAAAACGAGATGCGCCGACGACTCCCTGATCGCTCCATTCCAGATCGCGTTCGGGAGGCGAGGTGAATAGAATAAATACGCGGGCGGCGTCCGCTCCGTATTTTTCAATAATCTCGCCGGGATCGACGACGTTGCCTTTCGATTTTGACATTTTGGCCCCGTCTTTGGTGACCATGCCCTGCGTCAGAAGCTGGGTGAAAGGTTCGTCAAAATCGACCAGGCCGATGTCGCGAACGGCTTTGACGAAAAATCGCGAATAAAGCAGATGCAAGACGGCATGCTCGACGCCGCCGATGTATAAATCGACCGGCATCCAATCATTGACCTTTTGACTGTCAAAGGCCGCTTCCGTGTTGCGCGCGTCAATATAACGGAGGAAATACCAGGATGAATCCCAGAAAGTGTCGATGGTATCGGTTTCCCGACGCGCCGGCCCCTGACATTTGGGGCACGTCGTATGCAAAAACGATTCATGCTTGGCTAGAGGAGATCCCTCGCCGGTGAGTTCCACGTCGCGCGGCAGATCAACCGGCAGTTGATCTTCCGGAACAGGCGTAATTCCGCATCGATCGCAATGAATCAGCGGTATGGGCATGCCCCAATATCGCTGCCGGGAAATCCCCCAGTCGCGCAAACGATAATTGACGGTCGCTCCGCCGATTCTCTGCTCGGCCATCCATTTTGTGACGTTCTTTTTTCCTTCTTCATTCGGAGTTCCGTCAAACTGAGCGGAATTGACCATGATCCCTTCGCCGATCCAGGCTTCCGTCATTTCCTCCGCCGAGTTGAATGGCGCATCGGCCGGCTTGATGACCAGCCGCATGGGCAGCCCGTACTCGCGGGCGAATTCGAAGTCGCGCTGGTCGTGAGTAGGAACCGCCATAATAGCGCCCGTGCCATACTCCACCAGGACGTAATTGGCGATCCAAATGGGAATTTTTTCTTGATTGACTGGATTGACGGCGTACGAACCGGTGAATACGCCCTCTTTTTTCGCGGCTTCGTCCGTCCGGATAGTCTTATCCATCTTCGACACTTTTTCGATAAAGGCGCGGCATTCGGCCTCCTGAGAGCCACCGGATATCAAAGACTCCACCAAAGGATGTTCGGGAGCAAGCACCATGTAGGTAGCGCCGAAGATCGTATCGGGGCGGGTGGTGAAGACGGGAATCTCAGTTCCTTGTTTTTCCCCGCCGGCTACATGGAAAAGAATTTCCGCCCCTTCGGATCGGCCGATCCAGTTGCGTTGCATCACCAACACTTTATTCGGCCAGCCGGTCAGTTTATCCAAATCGTTCAGCAACTCATCGGCGTAGTCGGTGATTTTGATGAACCACTGCGGCATAAACTTTTGCGTGACAACCGAATCGCATCGCCAACATAAGCCGTTGACGACCTGCTCATTGGCCAGCACTGTCTGGCAGTCCGGGCACCAGTTGAGCAAGCCTTCTTTTCGATAAACCAGTCCTTTTTCCCAGAACTTGAGAAACAGCCATTGCCCCCATTTGTAATATTTCTCGTGGCAGGTCGCCACATCGCGATCCCAATCGTAGGAAAGCCCCAGGGCAGTCTGCTGTTCGCGCATTTCGCGAATATTGTTGAACGTCCATTCAGCGGGATGCACCCGATTCTTGATGGCGGCGTTTTCCGCCGGCAGTCCAAACGCGTCATAGCCCATCGGGTGCAGAACGCGACAGCCGTTCATGCGATAAAAACGGGCCATGACGTCGCCGATGGCGTAATTGCGCAAATGGCCCATGTGCAATTTCCCCGAAGGATAAGGAAACATTTCCAGACAATAAAATTTTTTCTCGGGGCCGCTGTCCGGAGCGGCGAAAACTTTCTCGTTCTGCCAGCGTTTTTGCCATTTGGCCTCCACTTCCTGAAATGGGAAATGAGCCTCGATCTCTTTGACAGGATGAATGGACGATTCCGATGAACTCGCGTTGGACATGCTACTCCTCACAAACTGGGAATTAATGGACTGTTGAAGAATCTAAACCAAACTTTTATTTTACCGGTGGGTGAAAATAAAAAAAGCCCGAGGTTTTCGGGCGATTTGCGATTTGCGCCGAGAGACGAAGACGTCTGTCTAGTTTTCGAAATCCTGAGGATGCAGGGCGGTTCCTTTGGAAATGCTCCGCAGGGCGGTTTTCCCTAAAACGCTTTCAAATTGATCCGCCGAGAGAGGACCGACCGGCCTCCGAACGATTAAATTCTCTTGGGTCAGCGCTTCGCCGGCTTGGATGGATTTCCGCGCATAGATCGATCTTCGCGCGATTTCATGTACGAGAATTTCGGAAGGCGTTAATTTTTTTTCTCCGGTTCCCAGGGCGGTTTCGATGTCGCGGATGGTTTGAACGTATCGCTTGAACGCCTCCGGTTCGGTGGAGAAATTGTGATCCCAGCCCGGCAGATGATGACTCAGCGTAATATGCTTCTCGATGATGCAGGCGCCCAGGCTGACGGCCGCCATCGCCGCCGTATTCGATTCAGTATGATCGGAATACCCAATCGGGAAATCGTACCGCTCCATTAAAGCGGACATTCGGTGGACATTGGCTTCCTCCAGCGGACACGGGTAAGCGGAAACGCAATGAAGAAGAGCCAGGGGAATGTCGCCCATCGACTGCACAACCGCAACCGCCTTGTCAACCTGTTCATCGGTCGCCATGCCGGTCGAGAGAATCATGGGTTTCTTTTTGGAGGCTAGATGCTTCAAAAACCGCAGATGGGTCAACTCCCCCGATCCGATCTTAAAGGCGGGAATCCCGAGCGACTCCAACAGATCGGCGCTGGCTTCATCGAATGGCGTGGAAAGAAAAAGAATGTCGTTCCGCTCGGCATGCTGCATCAGATCTTCATAAATCTCGCGGGTGAAGACATGCTTTTCGAATTTCTCGTAATCGGGATGATCGGGCGCAAACAATTCTCGGGTTGTATAAGTCTGAAATTTCACCGCATCCGCCTTGCATCGGGCGGCGGTTTCGATCAGTTTAGCCGCTAATTCCGGATTTCCATTATGATTGAGCCCAGCCTCCGCAATAATGAAGCAGGGATTTCCCGGGCCGATAACGCGATTTTGAATCTGGATCCGTTTCATTTCTCATCGCCCATCCGTTATTCAAATCAATTCATACTATACTACTTATTGTGCATGAAAAGAACAAAGCAAGCCATAGCAATGATGCCAATTCATCATCTATGACGAACGGATATAATTTAAAACACAAAGCATCTCTTTAATAACGCCTTGAGGTAATGACTCTTATGAAATCCCACAATCAAGATTCAACTCCGTTTACGCCGATTGAAATCGAGGCAGCCTCTTTGGATGAACAACGCCAATTTATTCTCGATTACATGGGGATGGACGACGTATGGCGCGTCTTTCGGATTATGGCCGAGTTCGCCGATTCATTCGAAAATCTGGCCAAATATTGCAACGCGGTGACCGTCTTCGGCTCGGCCCGCACGCCGCAAAACCATCCTCGCTATGAAAAAGCGCGCGAACTCGGCAGGCTCATCGCCGGCGAGGGTTTGCCTGTCATCACCGGGGGCGGTCCGGGAATTATGGAAGCCGCCAACCGCGGCGCCTATGAAGCCGGCGGAGAATCCGTGGGCATGAACATCGAGCTGCCGCTCGAGCAGAAGCCCAATAAATATCTCACGGAATGCCTCAGTTTCCGATACTTTTTCATCCGCAAAGTGATGCTCATCAAATATTCCATCGCTTTCGTCATCTTCCCCGGCGGATTTGGCACGTTGGACGAACTTTTTGAATCGATGACTCTGATTCAAACTCGGCGCATTCGCCCTTTCCCGGTTATTCTGTTCGACAGCGAATATTGGCAGGGATTAGGAGATTGGATCGAAGCGAAAGTTTTGAAGGATAAAAACATCTCTTCCAAAGACATGAAACTGTTTCATGTGACCGATTCACTGGATGAAGCAATCAAACTCATCAAAAAATCCGAACAATACGTCAATCATCAGAAAAAATAACAGAGGAAAGCAGGGCTATTCGATGTTGGCGGGGCGAAGCCGTCTTGCAGCGTAGAATAGAAAACAAACCAAGGCCGCTCCGGCAGTATCCGCGATCCAATCCTGAACATCAGGAGTGCGTCCCGGAACGAAACTCTGGTGAAACTCATCCGTTATACCGTACAGAGACGCCAACGCGACGGCCAAAACCACGGAGAGGATCGGGATCTTTGAATACCCGCCTCTCAGCAAGGCCCGCAGGAACAAGAAGCCCAATCCGGCGTACAGAGTTCCATGCACTAATTTATCCGCATAAAACATCCACGCCGGCGCTTCCATGGGAAATTCCTGCCGGGAAGACAAATAGAAAATAAATGCCATATATGCAAAGACGGGGAGCCAATAGCGAAGAAGATTTTTCATTTTATCGTATTAATCCAGCGATTCAATTGTCTGTTTCTTTTCGTTTGCGATTTAACCGGAAGCGATCGTTCGAAATCAATGCTTTTGATAGCATAGTCATCGATCACTCGCTCATTTTATGCATGGCGCAGCCATAGGCCCATTTAGCCCGATAGGAACTGCGCACCAACGGCCCCGACAATACCGCCGCATAGCCGAGGCTCATGGCGTATTCTTCATACTCTTTGAATTCCTCGTCCGAGACGACGCGCTCGACCTTGGCGTGACGCGGCGTGGGCGCCAGGTATTGTCCAATCGTCAAAATCAAACATCCCGTCTCGCGCACCTGTCGGATGGCGTCGAACATCTCTTCCCGGGTTTCGCCCAAACCGGCGATGATGCCGCTTTTCGCGACAAATCCCTGCTCGCTGGCATGGCGCAGGATGGAAAGCGAGATCTCCCAATTCGACCATGGCTGGATTGTTCGATAAAGTCGTGGAATTGTCTCGACGTTGTGATTCAGAACGTCAGGCTTCGGGCGCAGCACGACATCCAAAGCATCCAGATCGCCGCAAAAGTCAGGAACCAGCAACTCCACCAGGCAGGAAGGCCGAATGGCGCGGATGCAGCGCACCGTCTCGGCGAAAACAAACGCGCCTCCGTCCGGCAGTTCGTCACGGTTCACCGAAGTAATGACGGCATAATCGAGTTTCAGATCGTTCACCGCTTCCGCGACTCGATCCGGCTCGGCCAAATCCAGTTCTTTAGGTTTACCATGCTGCACCGCGCAAAACCGGCAGGATCGGGTGCAGATGTTGCCCAGCAGCATAAAAGTCGCCGTGCGCTCGCCCCAGCATTCCGCCATATTGGGGCAGCGAGCGCTCTGGCAGACGGTATGCAATTCTTTCGCATCCACGATCTGAAGCACGTCGTGGTAATTTTTCCCGGAGGGAAGTTTAATCTTTACGCGTGGTCGTAATATCGTTGTCATTTTTAATTCAATCTATTCATTTTTCCGGCATCAGGCCGTCTTTCGAATGGAATCGACGCCCGCTAAAAGTTCGAAGAACAATTCCTCCATTCGATCCGCCGCTTGCCGCAGATCCGGCGCCGAATCATGCAACTCCTCTTGCAGAGAGGTTACATGCAAATCCGGCATGCCGCAGGGAACGATCAGGCGAAAGGCCTCACGCTGCGGGGTGATGTTCAGAGAAAATCCGTGAAAACAAAATCCCCGCCGCACTCGCACGCCGATAAATCCAATTTTCTTCTCGCCGATCCAGCATCCCGCCTTGCCGTCTATGCGGCGGGCTTGGACGCCGTATTCGGCGCACAGGCGAATCATGAGCGATTCAAGAAAACGCATGTAGCCGTGAACCGTCATTCCTCGTTGGCGCAGATTCAGGATCGGGTAGCCGACCAACTGCCCCGGGCCGTGATAGGTCGCTTTGCCGCCCCGAGGACTTTTCAAGACGGTTACGCCCATCCGCTCATAATAGAGAGACGAAAAGGCCAGGTCGCCCGGACCGGCCGACGTCCCCAAGGTGATCGTCGGCGCATGTTCGCAAAGAATCAACGCCTCCCGCCCTTCCGCCGCTGATTCTTCCTGCCGGCGGGCGGCTTCTTCGTAAGGAACTGCGGCGTCCCATCGATGGACGGGGATGGGAAAATGTCTTTCACGCGCCATGAATCCGCTCTCCCAGCGCATCCAATGCCGCCTCCCGGATGGATTCCCCCAAGGTGGGATGAGCGTGAATGGTTCTGGCGATTTCTTCCGCGGTCACTTCCTGATTCATGCCCAATGCGATTTCGTGAATCATCTCCGTCGCTTCCCCCCCGATAATATGACCGCCGATCAAGCCGCCGTATTTTTTCTCAAAGAGGAGTTTGACTATGCCGTCTGTATCTCCGGCGGCCAGAGCGCGCCCGCTGGCCTTGAACGAGAACTTGCCCACGGTGTATTCGATGCCTTCTTTTTTAGCTTTTTCTTCCGTATAGCCGACGCTGGCGACCTGCGGTTTGCAATACGTGCAGCCGGGCATTTTCGAATAATCGATGACAGGCGGATTCTTGCCGGCGATATGCTCGACGGCGTGAACGCCTTCTTCCGACGCCGCATGCGCCAGCCAGGGGGGGCCGATGACGTCGCCGATGGCATAGATTGAAGGCGCGTCAGTCTGCATATGCTCATTGACGGAGACGCCCGCTTTGTTCGTTTTCACTCCCGCTTTGTCCAATCCAAGATTTTCGATGTTCGGCGCAACGCCGACGGCGATCAACGCGACATCGGCTTCCAGCGACTTTTTCTGCCCGCCCGCTTCATAATCCAAATAGACGCCTTCTCCGTTGCGCACAACAGCGCTTGCGAGCGCCCCTGTCTCTATTTTGATCCCTCGGCGCGAGAACAAACGGGCCGCCAGTTTGGAGATTTCCGCGTCTTCCACCGGAAGCACACGGTCGAGAGCCTCCAGAATAGTGACTTCCGCCCCGAAAACCCGGTAATAATAAGCGAACTCCATTCCAATAGCGCCCGATCCCACTATAGCCAGGCGCTTCGGCAGAGTTGTCAGCGTCATCGCCTCTTTGCTGGTGATGATGCGTTCGCGGTCGATTTGGATGCCGGGAAGTTCCCGCGGCCGGGCGCCGGTCGCGATGATAATGTGATCCGCTTCCAGAATCGCCGTCTCTTTCTGGCTCTTGACTTGCACCGAGTTTTTCGACTGCAGACTGGCTTCGCCTTTAATTAAATCGATTTTATTTTTCTTGAATAAATAATCGACGCCCTGAGCGTTGCGGTCCGAAATCCCGCGGCTGCGCTCAACGATGGCGGCGAGATCAAAAGACGCCTGGTCGACTTTCAAGCCATAGGCGCCCGCTTTTTGCATGGATTCATAGACTTCCGCGCTCTTGAGCAGCGCTTTCGTGGGAATGCAGCCCCAATTCAGACAAACGCCTCCCGGGCGATCTTTTTCAACGATGGCGGCTTTCATTCCCAACTGAGACGCCCGGATGGCGGCCACATATCCGCCGGGTCCCGAACCGATGACGATAAGATGATAGCGAGTTTGTTTGTTCATAAAATCTTCCAGTTTACTTCATGCTATAACGAAAACTTTTCCTTTTGCCTGTGCTTATAAGAAAAGCGTATCTTAAAAGAGGGAAAAACGAACTACGCCGACTCGAATGTTTCTTTTTGCATCGCGGGCGCCTATAAACACAAGGCGGTCGGCGCTTCCAGTATTTTCTTGAGGGTTTGCATAAATTCCGCCCCCTCCGCTCCATCGAAAACTCGATGATCGCAAGAGAGAGTGACGCTCATCCGTTTGCCGGGAACGATTTTTTCATCCACAACAACCGGTTCATCGCGAATCGAGCCGACGGCCAGAATCGCGGCCTGGGGAGGATTGATCACTGCTTGAAAGCGGGTGATGCCGTACATCCCCAGATTGCTGATCGTGAACGTGCCGTTGCTCATTTCGTCCATCGACAAGCGGCCTTTTTGACCCTTTTCCACTAAAACGGCGCGATCCTGGGCGATCTGCTCTAAGGTTTTAGCCTCGCAGCGTTGAATGACGGGCACCAACAGGTGGCCGTCGCCCGCCACCGCCAACCCGATATTCACGACATGAAAACGCCGAACGGCTTTGCCTGCGAATTGGCTGTTGACCTGCGGATGCTTGCGCAACGCCACCGCGCAGGCTTTGATGATCAAATCCGTCAAGGTAATGCGCGTTTCCCCGGCCAGTTCCTTCAATTGCCTGTTAGCTGCCAGCAGAGGCGCGGCGTCGACATCCATCTCCAGATAGAAATGAGGAATCGGACCGAGGCTTTGAGGAAGCCGGCTGGCGATCGAGGCGCGCATGGAGCTGAGCGGCATGTCTTCATACGGTTCGCCGGAAATCGGCGCCGCGGCCGGC
>JAFGTC010000197.1 GCA_016934335.1 Candidatus Omnitrophota bacterium
ATTGTAAAAAATGCCAGGGTGCTGGCATAGTGCTAACATCGGAAGCCAAAATTCATGGGTACTATCCCCGAAGAAAGTTTTTACCACGCCCCTCGGCTGTCGTAGTTCCTTTTTAACCTATTAATCCCCTCGATCGAATGATTGCCTCTACGTAAAGGTATTTAATTTTCCCCATAATGTTTATTCCGCTATGGTGTCCTGGTTAGTACGTGCTAACAATTGCCACATCAGGATGGCAAATCCTATATAGGGGGATTCTTGTTACGTAACAAGATTGTTGGCTTGAACCAACATTTCCGCTCCGGAGCGGAAATCGTTGCTTCCTAAACCACTCCCGTATCTTATTTGCCGACAATTTTGAAAGACCCGTTTTTACCTGATGGGGAAGAAGGGGCGGCGGACAATTTTGCTCCTTGGGATCTCTATCACTTTCGCAACATCCGCGAGGGCTTCATCCTTGGATTGCAAAGCGGCGACGCCGATCCCAAAAGACAATGGCTGGTCCGCAGCGCAGGCCCCACTCGCTGGTTCTATTCGAGTCCTTCCCGCCTTTATCTTTGGATGGCCTACGATATGTCCAACGGCGTGTATAGTGATGGCGATATTATCGTTTTTAATTTAGGAATTTTAGGGATGACGTACATGGGCCGCATGGGCCCGCAGTGATTATATTTCATTCGAATGGATTGAACTAACTCAGTAGTGTGTTTTTCTTTTTGCTGCTTTTGATAAGTTAACGATCCAGGGCGAGTATCGTTCCTTTGAGATCCTATTTTACAATTTCACAGATAGCAGAGCAGACTTCAATTTTAATACGTTAATGCAGCCGCCCATTTCGCTGTTTTTACGCCGCCGCCTCGAAAGATGTCGCCTCGGCTAAGCAAGCCGTTGGAAGGTTGATAAATGAGGCCCATTTGCGGATAACTTTCTCCATTATAATCGTCGGCTGCATCTGGGCCGGAACTTTCCAGCAGCCAGACATTACGCGGGAATACAGTGAAATCATATTTTCTGTCATTGATGAATTGAAAAGTGCCAAGTTCAAAGAAAGGATCGAGTTCTCTTCCATCGGGCGCGTTTCTTCCCTTTTGAACAGCCGACTTAAAAGGATTCACGAAAGCGTTTTCATTGACATATGCGACAGGAGTTGTCAGATCGCGAAATCCCGTATAGTGATTCACTCAATTTCCCCAACCATCCCAAGCCCAACGCGGATAAGAACCTATGTCGAGATAGTAGGATTCTAATGCTGATTGAACCGATTTCATGTTACTGACTGCTCTTGCAACTTTCGCCCGTACCTGCGCATTCAAAAAATTCGGCATGGCGATCGCCGCCAGGATGCCTATGATCGCAACAACAATCAGGAGTTCGATTAACGTGAAACTATTGCGCATGATCGTTTTCCAATCTCACAACTGAACATATGATAGCAAAGCGACATTATGAGTTGAATGTTCCTTTCCGTGTTGCAAAGATCATCATGTGCGTCACTTTAACATAAAATCTACTCATCTTGGATGATTTTTGGCTGAGAAAGAAAGCAGCGAAGTGACGTTGTGTTTGGCCGGTCAGGCTGGAACAACTTTCAGGCGGCTAAGGCATGCTCATTTTCAGTGTTTTTAAAGCATGCGCCTTCTTGGATTCGGATAAAACTTACAAGAAGAATGAATTTCTCCCTGAAGCCGGACAGACAGGCGCAACAGTGAATGCTGCAGCGGAAATTAGTAGAAAATTAACTGACGGACTTTTTACCGTTTCGTCTTATCTGCTTGTAACACCGCTCATATGGAATCGGCAAGAAGGCATTATTTGACTCGAACAGGCTTTGTTGTGTTGCCCCTTCAATACCAATTTGCACCCAATGCCCTTTCAAGGGAAAGTTCAATGCTGATTCCAATCGCTTATCGACGTGGAAATAGTTAACGCGACTCGAAATCCGACGCCTTCGGTTGGGATGTCGGGATAAAAATTAGGGCGGCGCGCGGATCGCACATTTCTCGGTCCCGCAAACCAGCCGCCGCCGCGCATGAGGCGCGTTTCACCTGCTGATGGGCCCTGAGGATCGATTTGACTCTCTTTGGAATAACTCCCATACCAGTCCGAGCACCACTCCCAGGCATTGCCAAGCATATCGTGCAGACCGAAATTGTTGGGAAGAAATGATCCCGCAGGCGAAGGGGCGGCATATCCATCATCGCAATTGAATACCGCCCAATCCGGCCATTTCTTTTTGGCGGTTTGATCCGCCGCATTTTCGTATAGACAGGCCGCGTCGTCGTTGAGATCGTCGCCCCAATAACGGCGTTCCGTCGCATTCGCCCTGCAGGCATATTCCCACTCCGCTTCTGTCGGCAGGCGAAATTCCATCCCTGTCTCAGTTGACAGCCATTTACAGAAATCCGTCGCATCATACCAGTTTACATATAAGACGGGTTGATTATCCTCATTTAAACTGAGGCCGTCTTTGCTCTGGCTTGTGTGAGTCGGCCGAAAAGTACGATATTGTGCATTCGTAATTTCATATTTGCCCAAATAAAAACTCCGGCTGATAGTCGCCTCATGCTGTGTTTCGTCAGAGCGCCGATCTTTTTCCTCTCTTGGCGATCCCATGAGAAAGGATCCAGGGGGAATTAAGACCATGATCATAGGGGTGGATGATTCGTCGAGCCCGGGTAATTCAATTTGAATTTCTTCAAGTCCGGAATCCTGGTTGATGCCGAGATCGACAAGTTCTTGCGCGTCAGCTTGCATGATTGAGAACAATATAAGTGTTAAAATCAAAATACTTTTCATTGTTCATCTCCTCCTTTTATAATGCATTCTAACAAAAGGCTTCACGTGCTCCCTCAACATGTTGATACCGTGAGTGAAAAGTTACGCGCCGTCCAGGGCGCTCCAGCGGAGCGTCGCCCCCTGCTCCATGCTTTTGAAGATGAAAGAGCCGATTCGATTCTTGTGTTTAAACCGGATCTGTCAGAGCTGAACATAATCTTCTTTGCACACTTTGGACTGTGCCTTTTCCATTTGGGATCTCCTGGTTCACAGCATACTATGCCGCCTTGCGCTGATATACAAGAATTTATATGGCCTGCGTTTATTTTGTGATACAATTGATCTTGAATATCTGATGAAAGAAATAGACGGCCAGTCCGGGGTGAGACAAACCGGACAAACAACCGTTGATCACGATCCTGTCGAATCTATGATGGGAGGACGCCAGCATTCCGGCGAATAATTCATAGAAGATCTCCATAGATTGTTCCCTCTTTTCTCTTTTACTTCTACAAGATTGTCGAATAAATGATTGATGGAGACAGAATTTCAAATATCTTTGACCAGTCTTTACGATTCACAAAAAGGAGGAATTTCTCATGAAGAAAAAGTGCGTCGTAACAGTGGTGTTGGTAGTAAGCGTCTGCAGCATTTCGGGAGGTCAGAATTGGGATATTTATACGCCGTTCGATGATTTTGAAAATGAGGATTGGCATCTTTTCAGTCCGTTGCCGCTTCCACATCCAAGCGCAACTGTAACACAGAATCCTGACGGAACAGTTACACTGAGGCGCATGGGGGAAGAGTTGGAAAATCAGACGATCTATTTGACTCATGACGTATCATGGGACGACTCCAATCCCGATGTCCCTTTTACGTTTGAGTTTCGCGTCCGTGTGGATGAACTGGGCGGAGCCTATGGAGGCTTAGATTCTAATTTTGATCGTGTTTCGATATACCCGATCAAGCATGAACCCAACGGAACCGATTTGGGTCGGCAGCCCCCTTACGCGAACGGACGATCCTGGTTGATGAGTTTTGACCAGGATTATATTGGCAGCCGCTACTTTGCAAACGCAAATCTCGAGATCGCCGAGATTGATTTCACATCGTTTCATGTCATCACAGTTGTGTGCTGGTTTTATCCCGATATGCTTCAGGATGAAAGCGAGCCGCTGGTTAGTTTTGGAGAGGCGTTCGAGGGCGATAGTTATCCAGATCGAGCACTCGGAGATCACAGCCCATGGGATCTGTACATTGATCGAGATTTCTCGCAACCTGTTTTAGAGCAGATGCCGGGGAGCGGGTGGAATGGCTGGGGGCCTCCGACCGTAGACGCCGACGGAATTATTCAGATAGGATTCCAGGGCCAGACCCGCGGACAATTCACTGTCGACTATTTTAGAACAGGGAATGGCAAAATTCTTGATCCGAACGAACCGGGAACCGCCGTTTTCGATTGGTCGCTGCAATAAAATACGTTTTTTGTTTTTGTCCAATGCTGCACGGTTAGTGCGGATTATCGCAGAAACATGTCCGGAGAAGGCGCTGGAAATCCACTAACGGATCCCAAGGCTGCCGAATTGACAACAAAATTCTTTGAGCAGCATTTGAAGCCGACGCATCACGGAATGGAATGAATCTCGATTCAATCCCGGACAAAGAAACTTCCGTCTTCATTTTTAACCAGTTCCGCCGGTCGTTATACTTGCCTCCAACCCTATGAATCACCTCGCCCGAAAGAACTCGAATGATTCCTTTTATCGAGTGCCGTTGACAGGACAATCTCTTTTTCAGAACATAAGTAGAATTACTCAAAAGCATTTTATCTTTGCATGAATGCTTTATTCTATCACTTTTGGGAGAAAATATTATGAAGCAAATCCTATTAATCCTTAACCTCACGCTTGTTGGCCTCTTGCTGTCTACTGCTGTTTGCACAGCCCAAGATCCGGAGCCTCCGATCACCTGGAAGGGAAATGGAGTCTCCACCTTTATTGGTCAAGATGAAACAAATGACATGGACATCGACGTCCGCATCCACATAGATGAGAATGGCGCCGTTACAGGAGAAGTCAGTTCGGAAGAAGGCAGCGCATCAATTAAAAAATTCTATTATGCTGAAGCCCAGACATACGAATGGCGAGAATATCAGACGCGCGCCGTCGTAATCATTCTTGTGATTAACGAAGATGGAGACAATCCATTGGTCGTACTTATGAGAGGGCGTGTATTGGTCAACCGTCTTTTGTATGGAGAAACTCTGATCATTCGTCTTTCTTCAGACATTGAAAGCGCACTCGATATGAATGACAAGAGTGCGATTCTTTTCGATCCAAAGAATCTCCCGCAAGGTTTATCCAATGTCATCGATAAAGCGATGCCCATAGGATTATTCAAAGTGGAAGGGGCCATGTCATCAGAATAAAAAACAACCCGCAAGTAAAATACTCTTCACACTATCACGATCTTGAAAAAGGGCATCGCGCAAAGCCGTGCCCTTTTTCATGTATGCTTGGCAGAGAAGATGGAGTAAATTTTGGACCGCGCACGATCGATGAAAAATGTAATGGAATTCATCTTCGATAAGATCTCTTACTCACTTTTTTATATCAATAGGTGATCGCACGCAAGTAGGAGAATTGAAACATGATGCGTATTCTTATGTTAAATATTGGCTGGATAGCAAGCGGCGGCCTACTCTATCTAGCGCTTGGTTATTTAGGAGTAAGTTTGAATCTGTTCACTTGGGACTTCAATCCAAATGGTCTAACGTATGCATCCGGCTTCTTTACTCTTGCTGCGTTAGCCGGTATTTGGTTTCTTGCGCGAAACACTCGCGACAACATCACACGAACAATCTCGCTTATCATCTGTTTAACGCTGCTGGGAATCGCCGTGGTCTATGTTCTCCCTCCCGAGAAGACTGGCCGTGGTTGGTTTGAACGAAAAATTAGTAGTCCGTTTTGGTTCCGAGGCGGCTGCACATTCTTGTATTCGCTGCCCATATTGTTTTGGAGTTGGAGTTTGTATGGTTCGCCGAAAAATACTGCCAAATCCAAACATGCTGCAGAACCGTCTTGAATCGATGAGAAACTGTCGCCCATGAATCACGGAGATTTTCCACCGTCTCGGCATGGATTCTCAAATGAAGATGGAATGGGGATTTTTTTTTATTATTTTCAAAATTAGTCTTGATTTCCCTATATCAATACATGAATTTTTGTAATTCTGGAAAGGTCTGAACATGCGAAGATATCCATCTTGGAAAATGTATTCAGTAATGTATAAGGAGAAATGCGATCATGAGAGATTCCATATCGAAAATGATTGGCTGTTTTTTTCGGTTTGCTTTGCTGTCGGCGCTCCTTCAAATCCAAGTGGTTGAATCCGCTGAAGTCTTGGTCGATCGAAATGGAAGCGGGGATTTTACATCATTGAGCGATGCCGTCATTCAATCTTTGAGCAACGGTGAGAGTGATATCATCACCGTTAAATCGGGAACCTACGTGAGTGATCAAAACGTCGGAGAAATTCTTACATTCATTGGAAGCGACGACATCACGATACAAGGCGAGAATTCAGTGGATCGCCCCATAATCGTTATTCAGCCCAATATCGACAATATGCTTTCCGACAACATCGACGGCGTCGTTATTCAAATGGGAGGAGCATTAACCTTTGAAAACCTGATATTTATTCCTTCCGAAGCATTCACTATCGATGAGAACATCGACGATTTGTTCGCAGTCTTCAATGCCGGGGGGGAAGGAAATCCATCATCGTTGGATTTAACGTTCCGCAACGTCTTAATTACGCATTCGGATATCGACCACCAGCCTGTCACCTCCGACGGCTTTGATGATCCACGGTTTTGGGATAATACGTTCCGGGACGATGCAATCAACGTCGATGCCAATGGACCTCCGGACGAGCCTATCAATTTACTATTGGACAATGTCGTGATAACCGGATACGGGCAAGCCTCCGATTCCGATGCGCTTGTTTTAGATGGACCGCAGATTGATTGTACGATCACGGGCGGATCACGTTTTACATATATACGCCGAAGGGGAATTTTTGCCTATAATGTTCAATCTCTGACGATCGAAGGAAGCGATGAGAATCCCATTATTGTCTATGGAGCGGGAGAGACCTTGATTCGAGCTTCCGCGGGATTGAGCAATTGGAAATATTTGTGGTGTGTCGGCTTGAACGAAGGCGATAACGGCATCACAACGGGCTTCGCTGCACGGATCGACCCTAACGGCGGCGCTTCGGTGGTTGCCGCCAATTGTATTTTTTCAACGGCGCAATACGATGGGATGTTCATGAATTTTGATTCCGAATCTCCCTTATCTTATGAATTTCATAATTGCACCTTTCACAATGTTCCCCAACTTATCCGATTTGGATATGTGGGGGAAGCCGGTCCTTCTGAAAATGTGCAAATGACGGTTTTCGATTCCATCGTGGATAATGCAGATTGGACGGCGCCCAACGATGGCACATACTGGGCGCCGGAGCCGACCGTTGTCCATTATGGCGACGGAGACAACACGTTGGCTATACTGACGCTTAACAACTTGGCCTATCGTACGCAAACATTTGTTTCGAGCGCCAGCGGTTCGAGAACGCCCAACACGGAGAATAACATCATCGAAGTCGATGATTTTCAATTTGTTTCTGAAGAACTCTCTCGAAATACTCTGAACACATTTCTTGTTGCAGCCAATGATGCATTACTTGAAGGAAAAGGAGCCAATGGAAGTTACTTAGGCGGGGCCAGAGTGGAATCTGAAACAACAGACGTCTTTGAGTGGCCGCTGTATTAGCCATTTATCGCTGTATTAGCCATTTGAATAGTGATTCGTCTTCATGAAATAGAGTATTCGAGCAATGATTTGCAATGACAGTCAATAAATCACTTGCGGAAATCGCGACGAGAATGGCGCGACCTGGCGCCAAAACAATAATGGCGCTTTGTTAAAAGTCCGGAAACGATATGATTTTCTTGAAAAAGCACTAGAAAGGAACAAATCATTGGACCTATTAAGAGCAACAATCCGAATCAGTTGTCTCGCAATGCTGACGTCATTATCTTTGGCGTACGCTCAACCGCAAGGAAACCGCCCCCCTCAATTTGTGTCGCCTGAGATTTCCGCCGATCATCAAGTCACATTTCGCATTAATGCTCCTGAAGCTGAATCGGTATTGCTCAGCGGCGGCGATATTCCCAACGCCGGGCGGGGATTGGAGATGAAGAAAAGCGAAGAAGGCGTCTGGGAACTGACAATAGGTCCGATCGATCCCGGCGCATACCGCTATAACTTTAATGTGGATGGCGTATCTGTAATCGATCCTCGTAATCCAAAAACAAGCGAATCCAACATGAATGTGTGGAGTCTGATCTATATCCCCGGCGCGGATTTTTTAGACGTAAAACGAGTGCCGCACGGCGCCGTGTCGGTGATAACCTATTATTCCAATTCGTTAGAACGCTTTCGACGGATGCACGTTTACACCCCTCCGGGATATGAATCGGGTCAAGGAGAATATCCGATTCTCTATTTACTGCATGGCGCCTTTGATTGCGATAATTCGTGGTCGACAGTGGGTCGAGCCGGCTTCATCCTGGACAACCTGATCGCCGCCCAAAAAGCCAAGCCCATGGTGGTTGTAATGCCGGCCGGTCATACGGGCCCGTTTACGTGGGGATCGAGATTGCCCATGGATGAGTTCGTAAAAGATTTCATCAACGATATCAAGCCGTTTGTCGAAAAAAGATTCCGTGTATACACGGATCGGAAAAACCGGGCGATTGCAGGCCTTTCGATGGGAGGGGGGCACACATTGGACATCGCCTTCTCCAATCTAAAAGACTATGCCTATATCGGGGTTTACAGTTCTGGTATCTTCGGGATTACAGGAAGTGGCCCAGGCGGGAATTCAGATCCATCATGGGAGGAGCGGCATAAAGAAACATTGGATGACGCCGAACTGAAAAAAGGTCTCAACCTGATTTGGTTTGCAACAGGGAAGGATGATTTTCTTATCGATACATCCAAGGCTACCGTTGAGATGTTGAAGAAACATAAGTTCGACGTGGTATACAAAGAGACGGCCGGCGGGCATACGTGGATCAATTGGCGAGACTATTTAAACGAATTTGCGACTCTGATCTTTCAATAATCCAATCATAGGAAAGTACGTTTTTTGCAACGCGCCGATTCATCAAACTGATTTTCAGCAGCAGGGGAGATCAAACGATGAAAAGAGGCTTCACATTAATTGAATTGTTGATTGTGGTCGCAATTATCGGGATTTTGGCCGCCATTGCTGTGCCTAACTTTTTGAACGCTCAAATACGCGCCAAACTCGCTAAGACCGAAGCGGATATGAAATCCCTGGAAACGGCGATCGAGTCCTATAAAATCGACGCCAATCAGTATATTGGTCCGTTTCAATTGTTTCGACTCACGACTCCGCTTGCCTATATCAGTTCGATCCCCGAAGATCCATTCGGCCCCATCATCGGATCGGATGTCGGTTATAACGCCGTTCTGAATGCGTATGGGTCGCCCATCAAGAAATTCTACATTTATCACGGACCGCCGACTTTTGACACAAATCCCAAAAATGATCCGCCTTAATATCAAATGGGTGCTGACTGGCCTGGGACCTGATAGGGGATGGTTTGATGGCTCGTCCCCGTCTTCGTCTTACCCCCGCTATGACGCTTCCAACGGCTTGATTTCTCGGGGAAATTTCGAACGAGTCGGTCCGGGGAACATCCCCCAAACGACATATCGCAATGCGTGGGACAGCGGATAATAAGGAAATAATAAGGAGCGATAAGATATGTGTACACACTGCACTCGTCGGCAGATTCTCGGGGTTGGCGCGGTAAGTGGAATCGCGCTGGCCACAGGCCATTTGGCGGCTAAGAGCGAGGCGTCAAACGCCACGCCCGCAGCTGCATCGAAGGTCCGAATTTGCGTTGTCATCGCCGGAAATCCCGGCGAACGTAGTTGGTGCCCGTCGGAAGCGGAAATCACGGCTGCGCGGATGCGCCTGGAAAAGGCGGAGAAGAATCTTGGCAACGTGGAATTCGTTATCGGTCAGGCAAACAACACCGAGCAGACCGCTCAGTTGCTGACCGCAGCCGGTCCCGATGCTCCCGTGCTGGTCATTAGTGCGGATATCTTCGGTCCTAAAAGCGTCATGCCGGAGATCTTCAAACAGCGTCGACCGGCAGCTTTGTTTCATCTTCCCGTCGTTGGCGGGCATGACTGGTGTCTGGTGAAGCCGTGGCGTGAGGAGGGCAACAGGATCACCCTGTTCAACACTACTGATTACAATGAATTAGAACGGGCTGCCGCGCTGCTGAGAGTCGTACCTTTATTGCGGCGGAGCCGAGTGCTTGTTTCTCCTCCATTCAAGGGCACTCCCGAATCCTACGCGCCGGATATGGTGAAAGAGCGGCTGGGTGTTGAAATTGTCCAGATCGCCGATGGACGGTATGACCGGATTATGGAGAAGATAGACGCGGCCGATGTCGAAGCGGAAGCGAAGGTGTGGCTCGACGAGGCGAAAAGCATCGTCGAACCGGCCCGGGAGGATGTGGTCAAGGCGGCCAGAGCGAGCCTGACGCTGAACCAGTTGATCGCCGAAAATCGTGCTGATGGATTATGTGTCGGGACTTGTATGAGCTGGCTGAATCGTGGATTTCCATGTCTGGGATTTTCACGCCTTAACGACCGGGGAATCCCCGCCGCTTGCGACGGGGATATGGATTGCTTGCTTACCATGCTGATATTCCAGCACGCTCTGAACCGGGCTGGTTTTCTGGGCAACGCGGCGGGCGTGGATGCGTCCAAGAACGCATTTCACCTCTCCCACTGTTCGGCTCCGCTTCGGATGGAAGGCCCTGAGAGCCCCAGGGCTCCCTACCTGCTTCGACGGCATGCGGAGGTTCGCGGCGGCGCTGTGACCGAGGTCCACTATCGCATCGGACAGAAAGTTACATTCACCAAACTGGTTCATCTTGACACTCTGTTGATGTTTACAGGTAAGATCATTGAAGTCCCGAAGGTTCCCAAAGGCAAGGAGCGAGGCTGCCGAACGGAAATCGTCGCGGAAGTAAATGATGCAGAGAAACTGCTGGCCAACTGGGGCGGCGGAGCGCTTGGCGCAAGCGCCAAGGATTATTATGCCTCTTTGCACCGGGTGGCCTACTATGGCGACCAAACCCGGGCGATTCGTCACGTGGCCCACTTGATAGGATTGAAAGTGGTGGAGGAAGTTTGACCGGACAAGACAATGAAACTTCTCATTTTTGTTCCTATCCATGCCTCCGCGCTTATGGATTGGATCTCGGTAACTACCGAGCCGGACGAAACTTCACCGTTTTTTAGACAAGAGTCGCTGTCATAACTGACAATTGGGCGCCTACTTCTCAACAAGATAAGCCGCGATCTCCAAACCCGGCAACTCGATGGAAATCTTTTGCGGCTTCCCATCCACGGCAAGCGTTTGTTCGCCTTTCCATTGTTGGATCTGTACCGGCTCATTGTCGAAGCCATAGCGCTCCGGCGTCCAGTTCCAGGTAAACTTGATTGGGATTTCGGTTACATTCGCGAATAGGAAAACGATGCTCCTGTCTCCCGATCGCCAAGCGCCGCATTGAAGGGCGGAATCGGTAATCGGCCACTTTTGGCCCGACCATGCCCAATCGGCTGTCACATCCGGGATATCACCGGCAGTCACAGGCGGCCGCGCCATCTCTCCCCAGGATAGATGCGGCAGCAGATCATGGCGCAGGCGGGCGGCTTTTCTCATGAACTCCGCAGTCTCCTTATGCTCCAGAATCGCGGGAGACAACCAGCCCAGCTGCTCTCCAAACACCAGCGACTGACCGATCTTCATCCGATGCGCCAGCTGGTCATTCCCCTGGTAGGAGCGGGAAAACAATTGAATCTTTCCTCCGTAGACGGCGGCGAACAGAGGAATCTGGTTCTGATATTGGAAATGCCAGGTCAGGTAGCCGTCAAAGCAATGCAGGTAGGGCTCCGCATTGCATTCGGTAGTAATCATTTTTTCCGGGTTCAATTCCTGCATTTTCCGCTGCAATTCCATAATCATCGGCCAATAGCCGTCTACCGTCCACCAGTGTCCGCCGTTGAGGGGATGCCCGTGGAAAGAATCGCAGCAAAGACGGGGACTGGCGGCCGCCACCTGATCGATATAAACTCCGTCCACATTAAATTCCGGACCGAGCAGGCGCAGGACGATTTCCTGAACCTTATCCTGCCACAACCGGGTTGTCGGGCACATGGGGACCAATTTCTGCTTCGACCCATATTCTTCCACATAATACTTTCCACTGGCGTCTTTCGTGGCGGCGGGGAGAGCGACTGTTTGAAAATCCTGGGTATCGCTGTCCCAAAGCCTGCCATTGATATAGGGCATGACTCGCACCCCGGCTTCCTGCAGGCGCTTTACTCCTTCCGCAAAATCATCTTTCGCTGGGAAATAATGCGGGTAGTCGTCATCGAAAGGAATCTGATGCCAACTGTACCAGTGAATAGCGGTCGGAACCCCCATGAATTCGGCGAAACGGATGGTCGGTTCCACCACGGCTTCCGCGTCTCCGCTGGTGCATACCCAGACCGCCGTCTCTTTGAACCAGGAGGGCGTATCCGTTCTGCGGGAATCGACTTTCCAGCGGGCTTCCTTGAACACCCACCGCTTATAAATCTGCGCGGCGTCGAACCAGTCGCCGTCGAATAACTGCAGAACGCCTTTTCCCGAAAGAGTAAAGTCGTTGCCGGCGACGCCCGCATCCGGGGCCGGCGTTTTCATGTGTATGGTTACGGTCTTCTGATCGTCGGAGCGCTTCACCTGCAGATCCCGGCTGCTTCCTAAAGGATCTTCGACGGCAAAGTAAAGCCCGCCCTGCGGATCCCATTCGGCGCAGAAAGACATCGGAGACCATCCGCTGGGATACAAACCGCTGAATGAAACCCCTTTTTTCATCGGATCGAAGACCAGTTCACCCGAAACCCGGGGGATGACCAGCACATCATCTTCAGACGATTCTCCAAGCGGCTTCAGCGCGATCATCGGAAAAATCACCTGCTGGATTGACCAGTCCGAGGTTTGATTATCTATGGTCAGAGCCGTCTCGACTCGGTCTTCGGGCGCCGCCTTTAACTGGCAGATCAGTCGAATCTCTTCCGTTTCTGCATCGGATTGTTCCTCCGCATCTTCCTCTGTCAGAAGCTCGCCTAATTTCCATTCAATTTCAACTGAATCCGATCCTTTCGTTTCACCAGCGGGCGGGCATTGGCGGCTGTCGATAGAGATTTTCTCTCCATCCAATCGCTGCAGATCCACCTGCCATAGGGGATGATCGAGCTGATTGAGGGTGCGGCTGGCCTTTTCATCCTTCCAGGAGATCGCAGCGGATTGATTCTCCTGTTTTTCTATCGTCATCGTCATTCGACCGGAATGTATAACAATGGGATTTTCAAGGAGGGAATCGCTCCAGGCGCGGATTCCGGCGCAGGAATAAATCGCCATAATGATAAAAATAGGTCGCATCAGTTTGGCATGGATGGCATCACTCAACCAAGAGATCATTGTTCTTCTCCCTCACACGGTTGTTCACATTCGAATATTCTGAAAAATGAAAGGTTTTCGCCCTTGTACAAGTTTATACGAAACGACCATCGGTAAAAGCGGAGGAGCCTGTTTGGCGGCGTCAACCAAGGGGCGTTGCCTATGTCATTATGTCTGCGTGTTTGTTTAGAGGTGAAAGAATAGGTTGTAAGTGAAAGAAGAGGTTTGTCGATGGGCATGCTTTTTAAGCGCCTACTGCGCCGACTTTTTGGGGCGTTTCATTTTTTAACAGGATCGAATCCCGCTTTTTCGAACGGAGGACGCCGCATGACCGTCAACAAGTGCCAAACGAAAGTATATTTTAAAATGCGCATCTGTTATCATGCAGCAAACAGGTTGATAAAGTGATAATGGGAGAACAAAAATGCGAAAAGGATTTACCTTAATCGAACTCCTGATCGTTGTAGCCATCATCGGAATTCTGGCGGCGATCGCAGTGCCTAACTTCCTGAATGCGCGCATTCGAGCGCAAGTCTCTCGAGCTTCCTCCGAATTGACCAGTCTTTCCAAGGCGTATGTCATGTATCGCGTGGATAACAACGCCTATGCTCCTCATATCGACGGTGATCCGGCGCAGCATAAGTATGTCACTACGCCAACAGCCTATATGTCTTCTTCCGTGTTGGATATTTTCGCCGCTCCGAACGGCCCGCATGGGAGCGATACTAGTTGGCCTTGGCAATGCTGCACGCAAGGACAATATCACGCAGAGCCGGCTTATTTCGCTTATAATGCCGGTTCAAATTCGCCGGTTCGCAGCAACCGGCAATTCGCTTATTTCGTTATTAGCTACGGCCCCGATAATATGTTCGATGGAGAGACGTACGATTCATCGAACGGCATGCTAAGCACTGGAAATATGCTTGTGGGCGTGGAAGGGGAATACGCGCAGGGATATCCATATACGACGCCGAATTAGTAACTGCCGATTCATCAATGGATCAGGGTAAAAATAAAACAATTATTTCTGAAGGATATTGTTGAAAAGGAAAAAAGAAAAATGACCTGTTCTTCCATCACCCGCCGCCGATTCGTGCAAACAATTCCAGCCGTCGCCGGAGCGTTGTCTTTGACGTCCGCCGCCGCTCAAAAAAAGAGCCTGGTTGTCGAGGTTCACCGGCCGGGAATCACCCAAGAGAACAACCGGCCCGATCCCGCCGGCGTGCAGGAAATGCTGGACAGAGCCATGCAGGAGTTTACGGGGGAGAAATCCCGTAAGGATCAGTGGGCTAGGTGCGTCTCGAAAGACGATGTAGTAGGATTAAAAGTCAACGGATTGGGCGGGCCCAGGCTGTCGACCAAAACAGAACTGATCTATGCGATTATCAAGCGCCTGGTGGAGTTTGGCGTTAAAGAGAATAACATCATTGTGTGGGACGACCGGATCCGCTGCATGCAAGCCGTCGGGATGGATGTCAATTTCGGAGATGCGGGCGTTCGCGTTTATACGACTGACAATCCAAAAATCGGTTGGGAAGAGAAGGAAACTCATTTCGGCTCCGCTTCCGCTAATATTTCCAAGATCATGGCGCAACAGATTACCGCTCTCATTAATCTTCCCATCATGAAGGATCATCGCTATTCGGGAGTGACTCTTTCTCTCAAAAATATTTCTCATGGCATCACTAATCGCTCCGGCCGTTTTCACGGCAATAATTGCTGTCCTTATATCGCGGAGATCAATGCCGCGCCGGTGGTCAAAAAGAAATACCGGTTGACCATTCTTGATGCGTTTCAGGGATGTTACGACAAAGGGCCGATGTACGCGCCGTCAGGACTCATCAATTATGATTCACTATATATTGCAGCCGACCGTTCGGCGCTTGATACGATCGGCGCGGCGCGGATAGAAAAAGCCCGCAAAGAGAACGGCCTTTTGCCGGTTGCGGAAGTCGGTCGCCCGGCGAAATTCATCGCCGAAGCAGCGGAACTGGGGGTGGGGACGAACAATCTGGAGCAGATCGAACACCGGGTGATTGAGGCTTGAATCCGTGAACTAAGAACCCAAAAATTCCACCAGCGGCTTCCAAAGCAAAAAATGAAGGTTGTGAGGTTATTTTAGTTTGCGACGGTCAATTTTAAACGCTTTATTCTCAGACGCTCGTCCCGCGCCGCATCTTCCAACCTTCCGCGACTGGTCGGCTCTTTTCGCCCTTTCGATACTCGCCGCTGCGTCGGCGTTTCTGATCGGCCGCTTTGTCTTGCAGGATTTTCCCAATTCCGCGGATGAACACGCCTACCTCTTCCAGGCTCAATTGTTCGCCGGCGGCCGCCTTTCCGCCCCGGCTCACCCCAAACAGGAATTTTTATCCCCGTTTTTCATCTTGACGCACGGCGACAAGGTTTTTTCCCTATTCCCGCCCGGCTGGCCGCTCCTATTGTCGCTGGGCGAACGCGCCGGATGCCCCGCCCTCGTCAACCCCCTGCTCAGCGCCGGCGCCCTCTTCCTGATTTTCGCCCTGGGATGGAAATTGTGGGGGCGTCGGGAGGCGTGGACGGCGGTTCTCTTGACGGCGATTTCCCCCTTTTTTCTTTTTAACGGCGCCTCCTATTTTTCTCATCCCTCCTGCCTCTTCAGCGTGCTGCTTGCGGTCTATCTGCTAATAGTATGGGAGCGCACCGAATGGTTCGTCTGGGCCCTGCTGGCCGGACTGGCGGCGTCCTGGGCGTTCACGATCCGCGAATTCACGGCTGTTCTGACCCTGACCGCTCCCCTGATTCTAACTTTCGCCGCCTCCAAAAAACGAGTCCGCCTCCTGGCGGGGCTGCTCATCGGCGCACTGCCCCTTCTCATTTTTTATCTATATTATAATCAAAGCCTTACAGGAGATTGGCGCATGCCCGCGCGCTTCCTCCAATCCAGCGAACGCCTCGGCTTCGGAGATCGCGAAATTCAACTCTTCGATTATCGCGAAATTCAGCATTACGGCCCGGTGGACGCGATGTCCAACCTTCTGCGCAATCTCGGAAAACTCGTTCTCTGGACGGCGCCGGGGCTGCCCCTGTTCGCCCTGCTCGGCGCCTGGCGCAGCCGAAAACAACCCTGGATTCTCGCGCTGGCCTGCTCGGCGGCCTTGCTGCCCGTCGGATACATTCTCTACCCGTCAGACGGCGGCAATCAGTACGGCCCGCGCTTTTACTACGAATCGCTCGGATTCCTCTCCCTGCTGGCGGCCCCGTTTATCCGGGACGCCCTCCACCGCAGGCTCGCTCCCAACCAGCGGCGCGCCGCTCTCGCCGCTCTGCTCCTCGCCGCCGCCGCGCTCTTCGCCATGCACGGCCGATTCTTTCACCGGCAGATCTACGAACGCCGCACGCTCTACCGCCTGGTCGAGCGCCGCGGCCTCCACAACGCCGTCGTTTTCGTCTCCGCCCCCAGCGGCGATATGACCCAGGGCGACTTGATCCGCAATCCGGCCGATCCCCGGCAGGCCGACGTCGTCTACGCCTGGCATCTCGCTGAGCGGAATCGCGAATTGGCCCAATTCTTCCCCGACCGCTCCTTTTTTCTCTTCGGGAGAGATCCCCGAACCGGCGCAGTCTTTTTACAACGCCTGACGCTCTGACTTGGAGAACGGTGGGCCTTCATGTAAACTAATACATTGCGAACCTACAAGGTTCGTTATTTTCCTTGACAGATTTAAGGAGGCGCAAAAAGGATGACCACAACACCGGCAATTTCAATCAATGGAACATTTTTTTCCCCCGAAGACGCCAGGGTCTCCGTTTTTGATCATGGATTTCTCTATGGCGACGGCGTTTTCGAAGGCATTCGCGTGTATGGAACCCGCATCTTTCGCGGCGAACGACACGTACGGCGCTTGTTCCGCTCCGCAAAAGTCCTTGATTTGAAAATCGTTCAAACCCAGGAAGAGGTGTTGGAGGAAATCAAGAAAGTGTCGAGGAAATGGGCTGAAATCAACAACGTCGATCTCAGCAATAACGGCGATCCTCTCTATATTCGAGTCATCGTCAGCCGCGGCGACGGCGATTTAGGCCTTGATCCGCGCAAATGCCCTCAAACCAAATTGGTTGTAATCGTCGACCGAATCAAACTTTATCCCAAAGAACACTACGAAAAAGGCCTGACATTGGTCACGACCGCCATTACGCGCACTCGTCCCGATTCGCTGCCTCCTCAGGTTAAATCGTTGAATTATGCCTGCAACATCTTGGCCAAAATGGACGCCAACCGCGAAAACGCCGCCGAAGCGATCTTTTTCAACCATATGGGATACGTGGCGGAAGCCACCGCCGACAATATTTTCATCGTCAGCGAAGGCGAACTCATCACCCCGCCGGTCTCCGACGGGGCTCTGCCCGGCATCACCCGCGAGACGGTTTTACAATTAGCCGAAAAGAACGGCATTCCCAACCGCGAAGCCCACGTCACCCTCGCCGATCTGTACAACGCCGACGAGTGCTTCCTGACGGGAACGGCGGCGCGCGTGGTCCCCGTGACCACCATCAACAGCCGCACCATCGGAACGGGCGAACGCGGGCCGATTACCTATCAATTGATGGAAGCCTATGTGAAGCGCACAGAAACGGATGGCGTTTTGATTTATGACTAGTACACTATTATAAGTACACTTTCCCGGGCGTGCTTATCGATTATGATAGCGAGAGAAGAGGTTCAACAATAAATTCGATTGCATCGAAAGAGAGAACCGCGGGATCTTGGATTCGTTTCTTATATGAAAAGGAAGAGTATAGAGGGTGGACGTTTGCCCCTCCGCCGAATCCGTATCATCGGTTCGGGCGCCGCTTCCGGAAGCGGGATGGAGCGGCGCGAGTAGGCAGAGAACGGGTCGTCGAATTCTAGGAAGCGAGTGGAACGATGCTTTGTGAAATCTGTGAAAAAAATCCTGCGAAAATTCATATCACGCAGGTGAAGAATAACAAAAAGTTCACGCTCCATATCTGCCACGAATGCTCTCAAGAATGCGGGATCGAAGGAGCGTCCATCAATCCCTCCTTCTCCGTCGAACAATTTGTCTCCGCCAGTAAACTCGCGAAGACGAGAGAAGAGTCGGCCGCCAACGTCCATCAGACATGCCCCGCATGCGGCCTGTCCTACGGGGCCTTCAAAGAAAGCGGGCGCCTGGGATGCGCTTTGTGCTACGACACCTTCTCCACCGAGTTGAAGCCCTTGCTGCAAAAACTGCAAAAAGACGTCAAGCACGCCGGGAAAACGCCTGGCAAAGGCGACGCTCGCTTGATTCTGCGCCGCAGCGTCTCCGAACTTCGCCTGCAACTCAAAGAAGCGGTCTGCCAGGAAAATTTCGAAATGGCGGCTCGCTTGCGAGATCAGATCAGAGATATGGAAGGGCAGTTGTCTAACTACGAAGAACAATAGACAGACTCGCCCCTGCTAGATGGAAACAATGAATCAGCTGCCAAAAAGCTATATCACGGAATGCGGCTGGCTTCGCGCCGGCGATCCTACGGATGATCTGGTGATCAGCAGCCGCATCCGCCTGGCCCGAAATATAGAAGGCATTCCTTTCTCTCAGTGGGCTTCCTCCACCGACCTGAAGCGCATCGCCGAACAAACCCGAAAAGCCGTCTCGAACTCGGATCATCTTCATAATCCCGATTTCTACGCCATGGAGGAGTTAGAGCCCCTCGACCGCTATTTCCTGGCCGAGCGCAACATGATCAGCCGGGAGTTGGCCAAAAGCGGCATCGAACGCTACGTGGCCATCAGCCCCGACCAGACCTCCAGCGTCATGATCAACGAAGAAGACCATCTGCGCATTCAGGTTCTGATGGCGGGCAGCAATCTCTCCCGCGTCTGGACGCAGATCGACGCCGTCGACAACGAACTCGAAGATCATCTCACGTACGCCTTCTCCAATCAGTTCGGCTATTTGACCGCCTGCCCCACCAATGTGGGCACCGGCATTCGCTGCTCCGTCATGGTTCACCTGCCCGCCTTGGTCATCTCGCGGCGCATCGACAAAGTCTTCAGCGCCGTCAGCCAAATGGGGGTCGCCGTGCGCGGCTTTGCAGGCGAAGGAAGCGAAATCTCCGGCAATCTCTTCCAAATCTCCAACCAGTGGACCCTGGGAATCAGCGAAAAAGAAACCATCGAAAAAATCGAAAAACTGCTCGAACACATCCTCGGCCAGGAGCGCAAAGCCCAGGAAAAACTGTTCGAGGAAAATCGCTGCCAGATCGAGGATCGCGTCTGGCGCGCCTACGCCACGCTGCGTTACGCCAAAGTCATCAGCTCCAATGAAGCGATTGAATTGTTCTCGTCGATTCGGCTGGGATTGAATCTGGGCATTCTCAACAAGCCCCGCTACGAAAGTTTGAATGAAATGATCCTCAAGGTCCGTCCGGCGCATTTGCAGAAATTCGCCGAACGCGCCTTCACGGCGGCGGAGCGCGATGAATTCCGCGCTGATTTAATTCGCCGCTGGATCATGAATGGGGATTCATGATCGTTTTCTAAATGGATGCAACCCTGAACGAAGCCAAGTCTCCCCTCGATCCGGAGACGTTGATGCGAAAGCCAATATCCGCGCCGGCTGCCCTGTTTGAATTCCTTCCTGACTCGGCTCCGCGCAAGACGGCGCAGAGTGGAATATTTGAGGAGCAAAGTCATGATGTTTGATCGTTTAACCGAACGAGCGCGCCTGGTGATGAAGCGGGCCAAAGAAGAGGCGGCTCGCATGGGCGGCAGCCACGCCGCCACCGAACACATCCTTCTCGGCTTGATCGCCGAAGGCGAAGGTGTGGCCGCCACTGCTATGCGCAACATGGGCCTCAACCTCGAAGCCCTCCGCATGGAAATCCAGAAAAACGTCCAGCGCGAATCCAGCGCCGGCAGTTCGGACAGCACCATCTCCCTCTCTCCCAGCGCCAAGCGCGCCATCGAATTCGCCTATCAGGAAGCCCAGGCGTTCGGCGTTAATTTTATCGGCACGGAACATCTTCTCTTAGGCGTCATCCGCGAAAACGAAGGCCTGGCCGCCCGCATTCTGGCCAGCCACGGCGTCGATCTCATCAAAGCGCGCAGCGAAATTCTCCGCCTCATGGGCGGCGGACCGCAGGAAGCCGTCGCCGCCGGCAAAAGCAAAAGCAAAACGCCCGCCCTGGACGCCTTCGGCACCGATTTGACCGAACTGGCCGGCATGGATAAACTCGATCCGGTCATCGGCCGCCAGGACGAAATCGAACGCGTCATCCAGGTTCTCTGCCGCCGCACCAAAAACAACCCGGTTCTCATCGGCGAAGCCGGCGTGGGAAAAACCGCCATCGCGGAAGGACTGGCGCAGCAAATCGTCTCGCGCACGGTTCCCGATCTTCTCCTCAACCGGCGCCTCATCACCCTCGACCTCGCCGGCTTGGTGGCGGGCACCAAATACCGCGGCCAGTTCGAAGAGCGGCTGAAGGCCGTGCTCGACGAAATTCGGCGATCCAACAACATCATTCTCTTCGTCGACGAACTCCACACCCTGGTCGGCGCGGGCGCCGCGGAAGGCTCCATGGACGCCTCCAACATGCTCAAACCGGCCTTGGCGCGCGGCGAACTGCAGTGCATCGGCGCCACCACTCTCGACGAATACCGCAAATACATCGAAAAAGACAGCGCGCTCGAACGTCGCTTCCAGACCGTCATGGTCGACCCCCCGACCGTCGATCAGACCATCCGCATCCTCGAAGGCCTCAGCGACAAGTACGAAGCCCATCACAGGGTGCGCTACACCGAGGCCGCCATCGAATCGGCCGCCAAACTCTCCGACCGCTACGTCACCGACCGCTATCTGCCGGACAAGGCCATCGACTTGATCGATGAAGCCGGCTCCCGCGCTCGGCTGCAGGCCACCACCCGGCCCAAAGAACTGCGCGAAATCGACGACCAGATCGATCAGATCATGAAAGAGATCGAAGCCGCCACCGTGGCCGAGGAATTTGAAAAATGCCTCGAATTGAAGCGCAAGAGAGAATCCCTCCGCGAACAACAGGCGCAGCTCACCCGCGAATGGGAGGAGGCGCGCACCCAGGCCGGCAAAGAAACCATCGTCGACGAAGATGAAATCGCCTACGTCGTCTCCAAATGGACCGGCATCCCCATTGTCAAAATCGAAGAAAAAGAATCCGAACGCCTGCTTCGCATCGAAGAGGTTCTCCACCGCAAAGTCGTGGGGCAGGAAGAAGCCATCAATATCATCTCCAAAGCCATCCGGCGCTCTCGGGCCGGCCTGGCCAACCACAAGCGCCCCATCGGCTCCTTCCTGTTCTTAGGCCCCACCGGCACCGGCAAAACCCACTTGGCCAAAATCCTGGCCGAATTCATGTTCGGCGACGAAGACGCCCTGATCTCCGTCGATATGTCCGAATATATGGAAAAATTCGCCGTCTCCCGCCTGGTGGGCGCTCCGCCGGGATACATCGGCCACGATGAAGGCGGCCAATTGACTGAGAAAGTGCGCCGCAAACCCTATTCGGTCATTTGCCTGGATGAGATCGAAAAAGCCCACCCCGACGTGTACAACATTCTTCTTCAGGTGCTGGAAGACGGCCGATTGACCGACTCGACTGGACACAAAGTCGATTTTCGCCATACAATTCTGATCATGACGTCCAATATCGGATCGCGCGAGATCACCAACCGCGTGTCTCTCGGATTCGCTCCCGAACAGGATTCGCTCAGTTACAAAACCATGAAGGAAAAGGTCATGAGCGAATTGAAACGGGAATTTCGGCCCGAGTTTCTCAATCGCGTGGACGAAGTGGTCGTCTTTCACGAGTTGGAGCGCGAACATGTGCTCCAAATCTGCGATATCGTCATCAAAGAAGTCCAAGAGCGCATTCAGCCGATGGGGTACAAGTTGATCTTGACCGACGCCGCTAAATCGTTCCTGGTTGACAAAGGTTTCGATAAAGCGTATGGTGCACGACCATTGAAGCGCACGATCCAAAAATACTTGGAAGACCCCCTATCGGAAGAAGTCCTCAAAGGACGATTTAAGGGAAATCAGGAAATTATTGTGGAGGCGGACGGTGATGAACTGTCGTTTCGTGAATCATCGCCCAAGGAGGTGGTGATCTGAAGACGCAATCTCTTGTTATTCTGTTGGGCTCTCTCCTCTTACTGACGCTAGGATCGGTCGCCGCTTTCACCGATGAGTCCATTGTTCAGATTTTGGTAGAGGGGAATGTTAACGTTCAA
Organism: Candidatus Omnitrophota bacterium; assembly: GCA_016934335.1. Classification (GTDB taxonomy): domain Bacteria; phylum Hinthialibacterota; class Hinthialibacteria; order Hinthialibacterales; family Hinthialibacteraceae; genus JAFGTC01. The sequence continues at coordinate 22,643 of JAFGTC010000197.1, forward strand.
ACAAGCGAAATTCTGGAAGTGGTTCAAACCCGGCCGGGCGACGACCTCGCTTCCAGCGCGACGGCCCAGCGCATCCGCGACGACTTTCGCGCCATCTACGCTTTGGGCTTCTTCACCGACGTGGTCGCCAGCAGCGAACCCACCGCGGGCGGCTGGAATCTGATCTGGCAGGTGGTCGAGAAGCCCCGGCTGGTCGACGTCGAGTATGAAGGCAATGAAATCTACAAGAAGAAGCGCCTGAACGAAGAACTTGCATTCACCGGCGACGAACGCATTTTCTACGCCGATAAAATCGCGGAGGTTTACCGCGTCAAACTCCTGGAATTTTATACCTCCAAATCCTATCCCAATACGGCCGTCGAGTGGACGACTCGACCCGGAGAACAACCGAACACCATCGTTTTGGTGTTTCAACTCAAAGAAGGCGCACGCCTTCCCGTTAAGAAAATCGTCTTTATCGGCAACCAGGTCATTCCCGACAAAGCCCTGCGCAAAGTCATGGAAACCCGTGAATCGTTCTGGTTCATCTTCAAAAGGCAATACAACGAAGCCGTCGCCAAAGAAGACCTCCGCCGCATCGAAGAACTCGCCTACGCGGATATCGGCTACTTGGACGCCAAAGCGACCATCGCTTCGGTCTCCGAAGAAGACAAAGGCTTGACCGTCACGTTTCAAATCGAAGAAGGCGAACCCTATACCCTGGGCGATATCTCCCTTTCCGGCAACACCATCTTCTCCAATGAAGAACTGCTTTCCCGGCTGAATCTGCGGCCCGGCGACTTGTTCTCTGCGGGAACCATGTATCGCAACGTCAACAGCGACATGATCAATCTTTACCGCGGGCAGGGATATCTGGACGCCTCCATCCCCTACCGCCTGCAGCCCGACCGCGAGAACCACATCGTCAACGTCGTTATGCAGGTGGAAGAATCCCCCCGCAAGTTTCTGGGCAAAGTGGAAATCCAAGGCGGCATCACCTTGGAAGACGGTACGTGGGTTCCTACTCAGGAAGGCGAATTCCGCACCAAAAATTTCGTCATCGAACGCGAAATCGAACTGGAAGAAGGAAAGCCCATCGATTGGACGCAGGTCATCGAAAGCGATAGAAACCTGGTCAACTTGAATTATTTCAAATCGCGCGGCATCCCCATTCCGGGGCAGACCAACCTTATCCCCGGCTTTCAGCGCGATCCGATCGCCTCCGATCCCTCGACCGAAAACCTGATTTTGCGTTTGGAAGAGAAAGAGACGGGCGCGCTGTCGTTCGGCGTCGGCGTCTCCACTTCCTACGGCCCCTCCGTCTTTTCGACCCTCTCCGAGCGGAATATGTTCGGCTATGGGGTGCGGGGCTCCATCACAGGCGAATTGGGCGAAGTCCGCAATCGCTTGGCCCTCAATATTTTCGAACCGCATCTTTTGAATTCCGACTACAGCCTCGATTGGGATATTTACTACATCGATCAAGAAGGATACGGCGGCCGGCGCTTTGAAGAGCAGCGTTTCGGCACAAAATTCACCTTCGGCAAGGAATTGACCGACGAACTTACGTTCCTGTTCGGGACGAAAGCCGAGATCACAGACCTGAAGGCGGATGAAGGGCATTCCTATTCGCTGGATCCTGACTCCATCCCCGACGTCTACAACCTGGGCGAGAACACTACCACAAGTCTTTTAGTCGGTTATATTTACGATACGCGCGACTTCCGAATCGATCCCCGCAACGGAATTTACAGCCGCTCCACTCTCGAAGTGGCGGGATTAACCGATAACGAATTCGTTAAATTAGAAAACCTGGCCAGTTATTTTAGGCCGTTCCCGCTGTACGACAAAATGGTTTTGGCCTTGTCGGGCGAGTTCGATCTGGCCCACGCCTACGGCGATCCCGGCTTCATCCCCCTGCAAGAGCGATTTTTCGCCGGCGGCTCGAATTCCATCCGCGGCTTCGACGACGGGGGAATCGGGGAATCGGCCTACATCCGATACCTCAATCACCCCGGCGGATATCGCAGTTACTTGGGCGGCGAGGCGGCCTTTATCGGCAACGTCGAAGTTCGCTATCCCCTCACGGAAATCTTCCAGGTGGTTTCATTCCTGGATATGGGAACCGTATGGCCCGAGATCGGCGACATTGATCCCTCCGAGTTCCGCTTCAGCACCGGCCTGGGCATGCGGATCCGGATACCCGGATTAAATGCGATGATTCGATTCGATTTGGGCTTTCCCATCCGCAAGTATGACGAAGATGACACGGAATTCTTCCACTTCAGTTTTGGACAGAGTTTCTAAGGCTTTTTGGGACTTTCTTATGAAAGGGGTATGTTTTCGAAGAAAGCAAGGTAAAATACAACGAATTGATATAAAGCGAGTAAAAATGATGTCGTTTTAATTCGGATAGATGCTATTCTCTCCCCTGCGAAGGCCATTCGGATGGGATGATCGGAGAGGGGGAGGGATTCGTTATGTACAATGGGTAAAGCGCAAGAAAAACCATTTTGTTCTGGAGGATAAAATGAAATTCCGACGGATATTCCGTTGTTCTTCAGCGGTGCTGATCTGTTTGTTTGTTTTGGGAGTTCAAATGGGGGAGGCTCAGCAGGCTCCCATCAAAATCGGCTATATCGATTTGGAAAAAATCAATGACAGTTGGAACAAATACCGCCAGGCGGCTGATCAGGTCAAAGAATTTATCTCATCCAAACGCAAGGAATTAATCGACCAGAAAAACGAGTTGATGTCGGAATACGAGTCTTTTCGGCTGAAGCAGGAACTTCTCCCCGCCGAAGACGCCAAAGTCCGCCAGCAGGAATTGAGTTTAGAAGCCAAAAATCTCCGCGATAAAGAAACGGAAGACGCCAGATCTGTTGAAGAAAAACGGAAGGAACTCCTGAATCCTCTAATGCAGGAATTGGAGAGCGCCGTCGAACAAGTAGCCAAAGACGGTAATTTCACGTTTGTCTTTGAACGCCGCATGCTGTTTTATTTCAGCAAAGATCCCAACTTAGATATTACGGCCCGCGTATTGGTTCTGCTGAATCGGTAAAATCGCGGAGGCGGACAAGCGCCCGCCTCGGTTTCGAATCTTGGGAAAGACATATCCCTTTTCTTGTAATATCGACGAATATGATCGATAGATCAGATGAAGAGCAGCGCAATAGAGATATATATAAATAAGACATCGTTTGATTGAGAAACGGACGCCGGTTTGAATGCCTTTCATTTCAATGACCCGTTTTTTGATCGCCGGTTGGGAAATAGCGAAGGACCAGAATAAGTGCCGAAATTCACGCTGCAGGAACTATGCGAGAAACTTGGAGAGCCTTTTGAAGGGGACGGTTCAATTCAAATCATGGGCGTGGCGGAAATCGATTCCGCCAAAGAGGGCGAGATATCCTTCGTCGCCAATCCGAAATATGTAGCCAAAATCCCTATCTGCCGCGCCTCCGCTTTGATCGTTCATAAAGATCTTGACACCGACTTCCGCCCCGTCATCCGATCGAGCAATCCCTATTTAACCTTCACCCAGGCCCTCTATTTATTCCACAAAGATCAACGTAAACTCTCCGGCGGAATTCACCCGAGCTGCCACGTCGATCCCTCCGTTCAATTGGGAGAGGACATCACCATCATGCCCCACGTGATTGTGGAGCGGGGAGCCGTCATCGGGGATCGCAGCATTTTGTATCCCGGCGTCTTTGTGGGCGAAGGGGCGGTCATTGGAAATGACGTCACGCTCTATCCGAACGTGTCCATTTATGCGGGCTGCCGGGTGGGGGATCAATCCATACTGCACGCCGGTTGCCGAATCGGCCCGATCAACATCCAACCTGCGGCGGAGAAGCCGCCCGTGGTTTTGAACGACGATGTGGAACTGGGCGCCAACGTCGTCATTTCCGGGCAGAGCGAATCGCCTACGGTCATCGGCCAGGGCGTTAAAATCGACAACCTGGTGCAAATCGGAGCGGGAACGCAGGTCGGTCCTCATTGCATCATCGTGGCGCAGGTCGCCATCGGCGATCATGTAACCCTGGGAGAGCGAGTCACTATCGCAGGGCAAGTGGTCGTCTCGCCGGGCGTGACCATCGGCGAAAAAGCGCAGGTCGGCGCCAAAAGCGTGGTCATGGACGACATCCCCCCGTGCGCGGTGTTTTGGGGCGTTCCGGCTCAGGCCTTCAGCAAAGAAAAGCGCTTGAAGGCCAATATCGCTCGTCTACCGAAAATGTTTGATAAAATTCAACATATAGAAGATCATCTGTCAGAATTGGAGTCTTAACAAAAGAATCATGGTTGAGTATCAGAAATCCATCGCCGGTGAAGCCAGCATCAGTGGAGTTGGAGTGCATACCGGTCAAGAAACGACAATCACTTTTAAACCTGCGGAAGTCGACACCGGCATTCGATTCATACGGACGGATCTCCCCGATCGTCCCGTGATTCAAGTCAAAGCCGATAATGCTGTTCTGGAGGAATCTCTTTTTCTCACCCAGTTGAGTTCGGGGCCGTCGGAAATTAAAACGGTTGAACATGTTCTGGCCGCCTGCACGGGATTGGGCATCGACAACATCATCCTGGAGGTATCCTCCAGCGAACCGCCCATCTGCGACGGCAGTGCGCTGCCCTTCGTCGAAGCGATTCAAAAAGCGGGAATCGTCACCCAGGATCGCCCCAAACAATTTATCGAAGTAACCGAACCGATTTGGCTTTATGAAAACGGATTGGAACTGGCGATCATCCCCTCGCCCCGATTGGAAATCACCTACAAGATTGATTACGATCACCCCGCCGTCGGCATCCGCTCCGCCTCCTTTTTGATCAACGAGGAGACTTTTGTCGAGAAAATCGCGCCGGCGCGCACGTTCTGCTTTCTCCGGGACGTCGACATTCTGCGCCAGCAAGGAAAAATCAAAGGCGGCAGCCTGGAAAACGCCATCGTCATCGGCGAGCACGACTTTCTCAACGAGGAACTTCGATTTCAGGACGAGATCGTTCGCCATAAAATTCTCGACGTCATGGGCGATTTGGCCTTGATCGGAAAACCCATCCGGGGGCACATCATTGCGGTCCGCTCCGGCCACGCCTTCAATATCCGCTTCGTCCAAAAAGTGCTCAACACATTGAACGGCAAAGTAGGCCGCGGCGTTCCCAAACTGCCTATTTCCGCCGACGAAATCCGGCGCATTCTTCCTCATCGCTACCCCTTCCTTTTGATCGATCGGGTGGTCGATATGGATTACACCAACATGTCCGTCAAAGCCATTAAGAACTTGAGCAACAATGAAGAGTTCTTCAACGGCCATTTTCCTCAAGAACCGATTATGCCGGGCGTTCTTTTGATCGAAGCGATGGCGCAGGCGGGCGGCGTGCTGCTTTTGTCTCTAGACGGCAACCGCGGGAAGATCGCGTATCTGGTGGGCGTCGACAACGCCAAAGTCCGGCGCAAGGCGGTGCCCGGCGATCAACTGGTCATCGAAACGAAAATTTTGAAGCTGCGCAAGAAAGCGGGTAAAGTCGAAAGCACGGTTCATGTCGATGGGAATTTGATCGCCGAAGCCAATTTGTTCTTTTCGTTGGGAGAGGATGTGACATAATCATCGAGAATTAAAAGACCGATTCAACGTGAGTCGGTCTTTTGATTGGGCGCTATGCAGCCTGATGTAAAGCGGCCTGTGGTTTTGAAGATAGATAATCCCGAAAATCTCCGTGGAGTTTTTCGGTTAATTCTAATAAGAAAGATGAAAAATCCATGACTCTAGTCTCCAATAACGCCTGCATCCATCCTCGAGCGGAACTCGGTGAAAATGTAGAAATCCAACCCTATGCAGTTGTTGGGGAACATGTCAAAATCGGCGACGGCACGCGCATCGGCTCTCACGCCATTTTGGAGGGGTATACCCGGATCGGCCGGAACTGCCGCATCGGCCACGGCGCCGTTCTCGGCAGCGAACCGCAGGATCTCAAATTTCGCGGGGGTGAAAGTTATGTTTCAATCGGCGATAACACCACCATTCGCGAGTTCGCCACCATCAACCGGGGTACGTTCGAAGGCGAAGCCACCAAGGTGGGCAGCAGCTGTTTAATTATGGCGTATTGTCACATCGCCCACAATTGCGTATTGGAGGATCGGGTGATTATGGCCAGTTACGCCGGATTGGCCGGTCACATCAAAGTGGAGGAGCATGCGATCATCGGGGGGTTGGTGGGCGTTCATCAATTCGTGCATATCGGTCGAAATTCAATTGTAGGCGGCGGTGCGGCCGTGCGGCAGGATATTCTCCCTTATACGACCAACGGAGGGAATCCCTGCAAATCCTTCGGATTGAACATTGTGGGATTAAAGCGGCTCAATTATTCGCCCGAACGGATTTCCCAACTGAAGCACGCCTACCGGATCATCATGCGTTCCAAACTGACCGAGCAGCAGGCCATACAACATTTGCGCGAGGAAATGAGCGACGTACCGGAAGTGCAGTATATGATCAACTTTATTCAAAATTCTTCGCGAGGGCTGGCCCGCCGTTAGATCGTTCCCTCCTGTTATTTTCTTCCTTGTTTCATATCCCCCGTTGAGTCAATCTATATTTCTTATTTTTCGTCTATAACGCAGCAAAATGCGCGGCCTAACCCGCCGCGCATTTCAATTCAATCTTGCGTAAAAGACGTCGTGCGTCATCCCGGAACAGACGCTTCTTCGACGGAGGAATTTTCGTTCTGCGGCGCTTCCGCCTCTTTTTTTTCGCTGTTGATCACCTCTTGCAGGCGATCCGGAGGGATGGCTTCAATCGAGACGATCTCATAACGCCCCGTCAAGGTGGGCATTTCCAATTCAACGAATTCGCCCTTCTTTTTACCCATGAAAGCCATGGCGAAGGGCGCCATATAGGAAAGGATGTGCTTGTCGGGATTGGATTCCCAGGGGCCGAGCATGATAAATTCTTCCTCGACGTCCGATCCGCTTGGCGAGATTTTAAACAGAACGCCGAATTCAATGCGCTCCAGAGTCAGACTGCTCAAGTCGATGGATTTTGCGCTGTGCAGAGCTTCTTCCAATTCCGCGGTTTGCGCGGCGAGCAGTTTTTGTTTGTCGCGCGCGGCGTGGTATTCTGCGTTTTCCCGAAGATCGCCTTGCTGCCGGGCGATTTCAATTTCTTGAACCACTTCGGGCAGATCCAGGCTGACCAGGCGTTTAAAAAGTTTTTGTTTGCGTTGGTAGGTTTCTTTCAGACAGAGAAGGCCTTCGGGAATGGCGGATTCATGCGCCGTCGAAACGGAGAACAGATCGGGGAAGCGAGCGCGGACGATGGTCGTAAGATCGGCGGAGGTGCGGGCGTCGAGGCCTTCGTTGGTCTGCGCGCGGCGGTATATCGACTGCGCGCTGCTTTCATCGGCTGTTTGAATAAATTTCTTGAAGAGGCGGTAATGGTCGCGCCGGATCAGATCGCGGGCGTCGCCGGCTACTTTGCGCAGCCAGAGGGCGTCTTCTTTTTCCCGGCGTTTGGCTTGGCTGGTCAAGTAGTCCACCAGCAGCAGCAGGCGTTCGATTACGGAGGATTTTGAGATTTTGCCGTCCAGCCAATCTTCATCGTGCATCAACACGCGCCCCGCCAGCCAGATGAAGGTGTGCGGCAACTGGCGAAATTCCGAGGAGGTTTGATCAATGACGGTTTTGACCCGTTCGATTTCGCCGCCCTCTTTGAGCGCCTCCGCCAGTTCGTCGCGGATCAAAACCACCGGCTCCAGCAGGAGCTGCTGAAAAATATCCGCCCAGTGATCGGGGCGGACGGTTTGAAATCGGCATGCGTACTGCCATTGATGCGTCTTGAAGCGCAGACGCTGCAAGACGCGAATGAATTTATCCGTGTTGGATATGGAGGCGTCGACGATTTCGATAGGCATCGACTCGATGCTTTCCACATAGTCTTTCAAGTTTTCGTTCACGTACCAAAGTTCGACTCGCTCCGTCGTACTGCGCCGCCGCGGAGCGATGACGTGCAGCTTCTTGGAGAAATGGCGAATCACCTGTTCGTGTATGTCGCTTTTCTTGGTGGTTCGCAGGTATTCATAGATGAGATCGACTTTTGAGTGCGGGGCTTTGGTCTCATCGAATCGTTTGAGAAATTCTTCTTCGTCGCTGGCCGCCTGAGAGCGGAGGGTGTAGTGTTTGGCGGAGCCGCCGCTTACGGCTATATACGGATCGCGGCGCATGGCGGAATTGGCTTTCGACCACCAGGTCGTCCATTCGCGCACATTGATGACGCCCGGAACCAGGTTTTCTTTGATTTCTTTGGCGGTCATGGCCCCGCCGAAGCTTTTCAGCATGGTTTTGATGAAATCGAGGGGCTCTTCCCGCATGTGTTGGATCAAACCCTCTCGGTTGATGACGCGCTGGACGCGAAAATCGTTTTCATCCAGGGGTTCGACCGCTTTTTGGGCCAGCTCGACGTCCATGCCATGATCGCGTTTGCGTTGAAAGTTGATGACCACCCGGCGGCGGGTCATATCCAGATCAGTCACGCGGCCGACGCCCCAATCGGGATGGCGAAGATAGGAATCGGGCAGGAGATGCATGAACAGTTCCATTTCTTCTATGGCTTCGGGGAGCGGCCGATCGATTCGGATGCGCGTATGGTCCATGACGCGATCCATCTGAGGGACGGGATGAAGTTTTTTCAGGGTGTCGACGAACAGGTCGCGGAGGGATTTTTCTTTGGGCGTCAATTCCAGGATCCGTTTGAGAAAAAAATAACGGCCGCGCCAGTCTTCTCTTTCCTCCAAAGCGGGAAGGATCGTCTGCAGGAGGATGGATGCGCGCTGTTTCTGTTTAATGGCGCTTAATTGATCGGCGACGCGCAGGAAGAGATCGATATGGTTCGGCGCCGCTTCGGAAAATTCCAGCCAAATTTCTTCAACGGCGTCGTACTGGCGACTGGAAACGGCGTTTTCAAGGGCGATTTCGTAGTAACGGATCGCTTCCTCGCTTTCGCCCTGATTGAGATAATATTGAGCCAGTTTATGTGATGTTTCGACGATGCGGTCATTGAGTTCAACCAGTTTGAATAATGCGCCTTCGTATTCTTCCTCTTTTTGCTCTAAATGCTCCAGCGCCTGCACTTGCGCGCGCAGAGCAAACGAAGCGTCTGAATTCTCTTCCAAAAAAGTCCTGGTTCTCTGGAGTATTTCCTCCCATTTTTCTTCTTGGCGCAATTGATTCAGTTCTTCCAATGTGACCATCGATTTTTTTTCCACCGTTCAAAAATATTTTGACAGAGGAGAAATATTTTAGCAGTATTTTCCATGTAAACCACCTTCAGAGAGGGAGGGAGAAGGAGGATGAGAAATAACGCGCCGGCGGCGATCCGAATCTGATTTTCGCTCGTTCCTGAATGTTCCCTGCGATATTGATGGCGCCTTTTCTCTTCCATTCAACTATTTGCGAAAAAAACAAAAACCATCCCCTGCGGAAAAGCGCGGCGGCGAACGCGCTTTCACCTTTGAATTCTCTTGAGGCGATTTAAACGTTTTACGATCTACAAAAAACCGTTCAACGGCCTGGATCGGGATGGCGAAGCAGACCCTCCGGCGGCCGGGCGCAGTACGATTGTGCTCCAAACGATTGGGCGCGCTCCGCGAGAATTTGTTGAACCACTTCTTCGACAGCGTCATCCATGATGCGATTCGCCGAACTGGCCGGTGCGCGCTTTGCCCGGTCGGCGCTCCGATTATCATCCGAGGGCGTCTCGCTGGAAAGTTTCGAATAGGCCTGCGACCTTTTTATGGCCTCAGGCGTCGGGTTTAACTCGTATTCTCGCGCCCATTTGCGCCGAGACTCCAACATAATTCGAAAACTGCGCAAAAGTTTGATGTCGTCTTCATCGTGCGGATCGAATTTCGCATCCAACGCCTGCGCGAATTTCAGCAAGCATTTGTCTAATGTATTCAATAGTTTAGATTCCGTCGAAGCCGCTTGATTTTCCATCCTTTTGAACCTCTTTTCGCAAAATGAAGGAATTACGGGATTTTAAACTGCAAGTTCTATGCCAAAAGTTGAACATTTGATCAATTTTCATGAAAGATCAGGGATCCAGGGTAGAAAAAAGATGTGTTTTTTGATTCACTAAAAGGGACAGCGAAGTGAGTTGACGCCGAATGAATGTACGACAGCGAATGGATATATTTCGCATCTTGAAACAAAGAAAACGATGGGCGATCGAAGTCGCCGTGGCGGGGATTGTTCTTGCGCTTCTCCTTCTTTTGACGCTGCCTCCTTTTTTTCGGGCGCAGCGTTCTCGTAATCTGATTCGGATTTTCGAAGACATGGATCGGGTGATGTGCGCCATCGCCCATTATATCCAGGATCACGCACGAAAGACGCCGGGCGCGCCGACGCCCGCGCTGCAGGGATTTTATATTTGGGGCGGCGGGTATTATTCGGAAAGCGACCTTCCCCAGTTTCTGTGCGATCAGGGATATTTGGATCGCGTTCCCGATTTTTCGTACCGGAATGCTCCCGCCAATTCGTGCGCTGTGAAAGTAACAATTCCGGAACGGAGAGATCGCGCCATTTTTATGACGATGTATTGGCCTTTTGTCAGCGAGGCGAATCACAAGAGGTATGTCGAAGATTTTTTTGAAGGAAACCATGCTCCGATGCCGCCGTCGAGGGAGTATCTCAGCGGCATGGCGCTGCATCCTCTCCTTGTGCCGGATCATCGAAGCCTTTCGGACGCCTATTACGCCCCCAGCAACGGGATGGACAGCGCCGGATTCGTTTGTCTCGATATGGATGGAAACCACTCGCCATTCGGGCGGGAGGCGCCGCGGCTGGGCGTCTTGGAATTGAAATGGGAATAACGTAAAATAAAAAATCTTGCTTTCATAAGGTTTCATGGATTGACAAAATGCCGGGGGATGTGCATCATGATTTTCCATAAGTGCGTTTATGATGACTCAACGATTCTCCTTTCCTTACTTTTACTTTTATTGGCGCCTAACATAGGTGAAGGGGAGAATCTGTCAAATCGCACACTACTAACCAATTATTAAAAAGCGCCGCTGAGGATTCTCCCCAGCGGCTTATTTGTTTTGAGCGCATGGAGTAAAAAACGATGATCGTGGTCATGAAACGCGGCTTCCAACGGGCGGAACTCGAAGATGTGATCGCCCTAATCGAAGAAAAAGGAGCACGTCCCATGATCAGCCATGCAGAACATTCAACCCTCGTCGGCGTTATCGACAAAACGCCGGGCGAAAAGCACGGAGTGTCGCCGGACGCCTTATCGTCCCTCCCCGGCGTCGAAAAAATCGTTCCCATCGAAGAGCCGTATAAGTTGGTGGGAAGGCCGCTGCATCCGGAAGACACGGTAATTTGCATCGAGCCGGAAAACGGCGTCCGTTTTCAAGCGGGCGGGGGATATTTCGGCGTGATCGCCGGCCCCTGCGCCGTAGAGAGCGAAGAGCAGATCGTCGAGACCGCGCGAGCGGTGCGCCTGGCCGGCGGAACGGCGCTGCGCGGCGGGGCCTTCAAGCCGCGCACCAGCCCTTATTCGTTCCAGGGGTTGAAGGAGGAGGGCTTGAAGATGCTTGCCGCGGCTCGCCGGGAGACCGGTTTGGCAGTAGTCACCGAAGTCCTGTGCGTCAACCAGGTGGATTTGACGGCGGAATACGCCGATGTGCTGCAAATCGGTTCGCGCAATATGCAGAATTATCCCTTGCTGGAGGCGGTCGGCCGGCAGAGCAATCCGGTTCTGCTCAAGCGGGGATTGTGCTCTACGTTGAGCGAGTTTTTACTGGCGGCGGAATACATCGCTTATCAGGGGAATCCGAACATCATTCTGTGCGAACGGGGCGTGCGCACATTTGAAGACGACACCCGCTTCACCTTGTCGTTGTCGTCGATCCCCATTTTGCAGAAGAAATCGCATCTGCCGGTGATTGTCGATCCCAGCCACAGCACGGGCTGCGATTACCTGATCGCCCCCATGAGCCGGGCGGCGATGGCCGCCGGAGCGGACGGCCTGATGATCGAAGCGCATCCCCATCCATCCCAGTCGCGGGTGGACGCCGAGCAGGCGATTGACTGCGGGGCGTTCGCCGCATTGATGGACGACTTGCGCCGCCTGGCGCCGGCGGCGGGAAAACGATGGAGCGAATAGAGAAGCCATGCAAAAGCTGGATAAAAAACCGGGGCGGGGGAGTCGTTTTTCGAAATTGCTCCCCCGCTTCATTTCCAGGCGCGCATCCAAAGTTGATACTTTTTCCTGGCGTTGAGAAAAAGCGCGGCGTGTGTGTCGCTCTGGATCGACGAATGCATAAAACATCATTACAATTAAACGTAAATTTACATTGAGGCCGAAAATTGTAAAGTAATATTTCTTTATTATTGTATTGGAATCCTTCTATTCTCCTTTCGATTTTGCATTAATTCGTGTAGGCGCCGACAAAAACAAATCGCCTTGGAAATAAAAAATGGTAACTAGCTTAAATCTCATGTAAAAAAAAGAAAAAATTCTATTGACAGAATTTTTTTAGGTTATAAGATTTATTACATTCAAACATCAGGCGAATACAAAACTCATCTGTTTTTTCTTTTTGTTCAGGGGCTTTCATACCGTTTAAGTAAGACGGCGCATAGGATCTGGCATTTGAGGGCCACTTTCCTTTGCGTTGCGCTGTACGGTGAATTACTCATTTAATCTGCTCTTTTTTCTCTTGCACGCTAACAATAAATTTTCATTATTCAATATTCAATACGATGGAATTGAATATTGGGGGAAGATTGTATGGAGAAGATTTTCTTACAGCATGGAAAAACATACATAATCGAGCAATATGATATAAAAACTTACGTTTTGACATGAAATGATTCAAGCGCATGCATTGCAAGGTTCCAAGGTCGAATTTTGAACCGGTTATGACCGGACGATCTTGGAAGCTCATTTTGAAAGAGGTTGAAAAATTGGAGGAAAAAAATGAAGAAAGCCCTAAGCAGTAAACTAACCATTCTATTTTTGGCCCTGATACTGGCAGGGAGCTTCGCAGGACAAGCGGGAGCGCAGGAGGAAGGGCCGATATTAGTACCTGGCAATCCTACTTGCGGCGATATAGAAGATTTTTATAATTTCAAAATCGATCCCCCCGATGCAGGCACTTATGAAATTACAGTTCAAATAGGTACAACCACAATACCTACAGGTAAATTTATCACCATCACTAGAAATGGGGAATACTTTGATTTTGATTCCGAATTGCCTGTAGATGGAGTTATTGCGAAAGGCGGTCCTAACGCAAACTATTATGCGTATGATCCAGAGGCGACTAGCGACGAAGGACTGCATGCGCCAATCAATCCAACCAATGGAAACCCCTACGGATTGTCGCATATTGAGATTTGCTTTGATTTTGAGCCGAAAGTTGATAAGACGGCGACGCCTGAAATGACCATTAAATATGATTGGACAATAGAAAAAAGTGTAGAGCCTGAAATTTTAGAGATGTTTGTCGGCCAATCAAAGAATGCTCAGTGGTCCATCTCGGTGACGAAAGATTCCGGAACGCCTGATGCCTGGGGAGTATCGGGTACGATCACAATATCCAATCCAGCGCCCTTCCCAATAACCATCACGAGCATAGTCGACAAAATCACGACTGATATACCAGTCACTCTTGATCCAACACCATCATTTCCATTGGAAATCCCAGCGTTTGGTTCGGAGGAATGGACTTACGGCGCCACGCTGCCTGATGGAGCGGCGCGAACCAATGAGGTCACTGTATCCGTTCTAGGCAGTGAGGAAACATACTCTGCTTCCGCTCCGTTTGATTTCAACAACGTAGAGGATGAGAATATTTCTTATATTAATGATGAAGTTGAATTCAACGATCCCCTTTTAGGACTCTCTGAGACGCTGTCTGGTGATAAAGACTTTCTTAAGATAAGTCGAACTTATGACTGTTCCTATGAAGAAGAGGGCGTGACTAACACAGCGACCATCACGGGCGAGGCCCTGGAAAAATCCGCCTCCGCTTCGTTGGAGGTAATTTGCTATGAGATCGAGGTAGTCAAAGATGCCGTTCCGAAAAAGTCGGTTCTATACGATTGGGAGATAATCAAAAGCGTCGATCCAGAAACATTGGAGATGTTCCTCGGGCAATCAAAGGATGCTCAGTGGACCATCATTGCAACCAAAGATGCCGGAACGGATCAAGGTTGGGGTGTAACGGGTACAATCACGATTTACAATCCAGCGCCCATTTCGGTAATGATCGCAAGCATCAGCGATTTGATCCAGCCAGGCGGTATAATCCCGACTCTTGAACCAGCGCCCACACTTCCTTTAGAAATACCAGCGGGTGGATCTGCATCATGGACCTATTCGACTTCGTTGGAAAACGGCGATGCGCGAATCAACTCTGTATTGGTATCGATTGTAGACAGCGCATATACATGGAGCGCCAACGCCTCAATTGATTTCAGCAATGTACAGCCGGAGAATATTTCTTATATTAATGATCAAGCCTTAGTCGAAGATGATGTTTTAGGAATCAGTGAGACAATTGGCGACAGCAAAACCTATCAAGAAACATTACCTTATGACTGCGATGATGAAGGCAAAATTCCTAATGTTGCAACGGTGAAGGGCGATGGTGATGTTTTATTAGACTCTGACGACGCCTTGTTGACGGTGATTTGCTATGAGATCGAGGTAGCCAAAGATGCCGTTCCGAAAAAGAAGGTTCTATACGATTGGACAATAGACAAAACCGTAGTTCCAGAAACATTGGAGATGTTCCAGGGTCAAACAAAGGATGCTCTGTGGACCATCATTGCAACCAAAGATGCCGGAACGGATCAAGAATGGAGCGTAACAGGTACGATCACAGTTAGCAATCCAGCGCCCATTCCGGTAATGATTGCGAGCATCAGCGATTTGATTACACCGGGCGATATTGCTCCAACTCTTGAACCAGCGACCACATTTCCTTTAGAAATACCAGCGGGTGGATCTGCATCATGGACCTATTCGACTTCGTTGGAAAACGGCGATGCGCGCACCAACTATGTCGAGGTATTGATCGTAGGCAGTGCAAATGAATGGAGCGCCAACGCCTCAATTGATTTCAGCACAGTATTGCCGGAAAATATCACCAAGATCAATGATGAAGCCTTAGTCGAAGATGATGTTTTAGGAATCGGCGAGATCATCAGCGGAAGCAAAACTTACCAGCAAACATTACCTTATGACTGCGACGATGAAGGCGAAATTCCTAATGTTGCAACGGTGAAGGGCGATGGTGATGTTTTATTAGACTCTGACGACGCCTTGTTGACCGTTATTTGCTATGCACTAGAAGTCAGCAAGACGGCGGAAACGACTTATAAACGCACGTTTGATTGGACAATCAATAAGACAGTCTCGCCTGCCGCCTTGGAAATGTTCTTCGGAGAATTTGATGAGGCGACCTGGACTGTCACAATCACTAAAGATGAGGGTACGGACAGCGAATGGGCCGTTTCGGGTGAAATCACCATCACAAATCCCGCTCCACCGGCCAGCGGCCTGATCGCAACGATTACCAACATCGAGGATCTTTTGGGCGACGGCATCGAAGTAACTGTTAATTGCGCCCAATCATCGGTAGGTCCGGGAGAATCAATCACCTGTACGTATGAGGCGGATCTGCCCGACGCAGAAGCACGCACCAATATGGCGGAAGTTTATATTGACGGCGCGGTTGATCCATTCACAGGAACCGCCGCTGTAACTTTCGGAGAACCGACAACGAAGGTGAATGATTCCATCACCGTGGACGATCCGAACGTGTCGTACAATCAAGTGTTCAGCGAATCGGGCTCTGTAGATTTTGAAGTCACATATGCGTGTGATCCGAATGTTGATCCGCAAGTAGGCGGAACCCGCGTGGAGACCAATACGGCCACGATCGTCGAGTTGGAAAAATCCAGCACGGCGGAGCTTCCCATTACTTGTGTTCCCAAACCGGTAGGTTCTACGGAGGCTTCCGTTGTTCCAAGATCCACGTATCAGTATGAGATCGAGAAGAGCGTCTTTCCCGAACAATGGGATCTGCTTGTCGGCGACACGGGAGTGTCGGAATACACCATTACGATGAGGCGAATCGAGAACGAAAATTCAACGCCATTCGTAGTGGGCGAGGTCAGCGTTACGAATCCTTCCCTGGATTATGACATCCTCATTTCGATCGTTGATCCGGTATTGATAAACACAACAACATTAGATCCTGGCGATAATAAGACGCCTTCATTCGATTGTGAAATCACGGATGTCTTGATTGAAGCTGGTGATACATGGACATGCGAATTTGAGGCGACGGATCTCATAGTAGGCCATGTATACGATTTAAGCATACCCATCGAAATTGAATACGATGGATTGACGCTTACGGCGACGATAACCCTAACGCAAGAAGGTTTAGTAGCGTCGGCTAACGAACTGCCGCCCTATGTCACCGTCACGGATACATCGTGCGAGGGGGTACCCACTCAGTATCTCTTTGATCCGGACGGTCTCGTTGTGGAACCGGAACCAGATGATCCCTTATATGGATTAGAAAGATTCAGCGAGCCAGTGACCACAGGCATCAATGGTATAGAAATTAAAGAAAGTATCGTCACGTATCCAAAGGATTTCGATTGCAATCAGGATCCCAATCCGTGCATCAACGTGGCGACAATCGATTTAACCGGCCAGCACGACGACGCGATGGTGACAGTCAACTGCTACGATCTCACGGTCGAAAAAACCGCCGAGACCGGATGGAAGCGAGTTTACGATTGGACCGTCGACAAGCGGGCGTATTATATTGATCCGGCAGGGACTGTAGTCTGGATAGTGGATCCAAATCCGGACGATGATATCTTGCCCGAAATCGGCATCTTACCGGGCGAGATCTTCGATGTGAATTATGAGATTGAAGTTCTTAAGAACAAAATGACAGAAAAGATCAATATCAGCGGGATGATTACCATCACGAACAATGCGCCCGCCGATTCGGGTCTTGTGGCGGAAATCACATCGCTCACCGATATTATCGCTGGCTACGCAAATTATCCTGGAGAGCCAGATCTTTATCCTGGAAATGTTATTCTTACTCCAGAACCGGAACTTCCAATTTCATTGAATCCGGGTGATACAATTGCATTCGGATATGAATATGGAGAAGAGTCGCTATTAGAGCCAGTTGACACGGAAAATACAGCCTGCATCACGATACAAAATTATCTTTACACCGTTGATAATGATCCTGAGCCGATCGTGGGTAATTTGAATCCAGTAACGTTCTGCGGCAGCGCAGTTGTAGATTTCCCCGATGATCCGGTCGAAATCTACGAATCCGCGGAGATCGAAGATTCGATGTTTACGCTGGATCCCAGTACTTTGTCAGAGGGTGACTTGTTTGAGTACATCGCCACATTCGGTCCGTTCGTTGATCCGGACGATTGCGGTCTGCAGTTAGTCTCCAACGTAACGTCGCTGACGCAAATCGACCTTGAGGACATTATCGATGACGAGTATCCGTCTCCGCTGATGCCGCCAAAGACCGACGCCGTCGAGTTTTATTTCAACGTCCTCTGCGACACGGGCTGCACGCTCACTCAGGGGTACTGGAAGACTCACACAGGCAAAGACGGCCCGCGACGCGACGCCACCTGGGATCTGATTGAACCCGATGGTGAGGATTCGCCCTTCTACCTCAGCGGCAAGACTTATTATCAGGTCATGTGGTTCAAGCATCGCGGCGATCCTTATTACAAACTGGCCGTTCAGTTTATCGCGGCGCAGCTGAACTTCCTCGGCTATTCCGACTGGGCCTATAGTCCTCTCGAAGTCCAACAGGCGTTCGATTCGGCGGAAGCATTCTTCATGAATGAGGCGCCGAAGACCACAAACGTAGTTGTCATCAAAGGCGGCAAGCATAAGAAGGACGCTTTCGCGGATTACTCGAACTATGATCTGCTAAACTGGGCGAACATTTTGGATATGTACAACAATGGGATGATTGGTCCGGGCCATTGCGGCGACGACGATGAGATGAATTACGCCGAGGATGCGTCATCCGGAGATCCGGATGCTCCCAAAGGCAGCGAGGGCAACGAGCCGGGCGAAAACAACGGCAACGCCTACGGGAATGACAAAGAGGATAACAGCAACAACGGCAACGCCTACGGCAAAAACGACGAAGAGCCGGTCAACAACGGCAACGCCTACGGCCATGAAAAAGGCGACGATAACAAGCCCGTCAAGCCCGTCAAGCCCGAAAACGATGGCAATGCCTACGGCAAAAACGACGAAGAGCCGGAAAACAACGGCAACGCCTTCGGCACGGACAAAGGCGAAGACAACAAGCCTGACAACGACGGCAACGCCAATGGCCAGAATAAGAATGAGGGCGAGGATGAGGGCAATGCCAGCGGCAAATCCAAAGAAGAAAACAACAACAATGGCAAAGACAAGGATAAATAGAACGGCGGCGATGTAGCGTACATCGTCCAGGGTCTATCGTTCCTGTACGCAACGTTCGAGGGTGATGAGGCAAAGTCTCATCACCCTCTTCCGTTTCTATTGTCTGGAATATCTATCGTCTGAAATGTCTATCGTCTGAAATGTCTATCGTCTGAAATGTCTCCCGCCTGGAATGATCGGGGCGCGTCTTCGATGGCGCGGAGGTTCAGCGATGCTTGTTGACGCCGATCTTTTTGCAATACGGTTCGATTCGGCATTGGGAGCATTTGGGGGAGATGGGGGCGCAGAGGTTCTGGCCGTAGGTCACCAGCAGGTCGTTGATCTCGATCCAATACTCTTGGGGGAGTTTTTTGCGCAGGGCGAATTCGGTTTTGTCGGGCGCGGAGGTTTTGACGTAACCCCACCGGTTGCAGATGCGGTGCACGTGCGTATCGACGCAGATTCCCGGCTTGCGGTGGCCGAGAGTGACCACCAGATTGGCGGTCTTGCGCCCGACGCCTTTGAGGGTGAGGAGATCCTCGATGCTGTCGGGCGTCCGGCCGCCGAAGCGTTCGATCAGGTCGCGGGCGATGTCGCGCAGTTGAACGGCTTTGCGATTGTAGAACCCGACCGGATAGATGATTCGGGCGAGTTCATCGGCGGAGATGCGCCGCAGTTCCTGCGGCGTGCGGGCGCGCTTGACCAGACGCCGGAAGGCGGCGCCGGTTGTCTCGTCCTTGGTGCGCAGGCTGAGAATGCACGAAACCAGGACATAAAATGGATTGCGCTTATCCTCGGCAACAATGGTGACGGCCGGCGTCTTCCATTTTGGCGCCTCCTGTCGTAGGATACGGACAACTTCATGGATATCGTTCGCTTTCAAAGGGATATACCTCCATTATCTCTTGGCGAACCCGCTTCATCATCGGGGGATTCAACGTCATTATAGGGAGAGAGAGGAATGACCAAAGTGTATACCGCGGCGTTGTTCCCTCGTATAATCGGTTGTCGCCGCCCGGGCTTTGAGGATCGAAGCGGGGCGGGGAAGCCGTTGGCACAGCGATGTACGTATTTCATGGGATCCATGCATGATTGTGCAGGTTTAATACAGGTTTAAAAAAGTAGAGAATCATGAATTCAGCCGCTAAACGAATCTTATCCGCATTGACGCTGCTCACCTTATTCGCGCTGGCTCTTATGCTGCGATTTTACGGGCTCGACTGGGGCTATAATCTCAAATCAGAGTCTGAGAATCCCAAACTGCAGAACATGGCGATGTCTCAGCATCCCGACGAGTGGCATTATGAGGGATGCGCCAACGATTTGAAGGTTCAGGGATTGAGCGAGGAGGAAAGGCAGCTTCCCTGGCGGGATCAGCTGCAGCTTCTGTATGAGCGAAACCTGCAAGTCGTCGAAGGGCAATCCTC
This sequence comes from Candidatus Omnitrophota bacterium, assembly GCA_016934335.1. Classification (GTDB taxonomy): domain Bacteria; phylum Hinthialibacterota; class Hinthialibacteria; order Hinthialibacterales; family Hinthialibacteraceae; genus JAFGTC01. Next base: position 42,543 of record JAFGTC010000197.1, read on the forward strand.
GCCGGGGAATCCTGGGCTCAAGATTCGCAATTACAATTACGGCACGTTCCCCCTGCATCTATATGTTCTGTACGATGCGTATCTCAAGCAGCATTATCATGACGAATACGGGTGGCGTTTTCTGGCCTTCCCCGACTGGCTGAGTTTGACTCTGCTGGCGTTCGCATTGTTTTTGGGCGTACGCTTGTTTTTCGGCTTGTCGCGCGACCTGCGCGAGATCGACAGGCGGCGCGTTCCCTGGCATCAGGATGAGATGCGGCTGATGTGCCTGCTCCCCTGTCTGATCATCCCGGTAACCGGTCTGGTTCTGGCGGCGCATCTGCCCAACTGGATTGTGGATTTATTCCGTTATAAAAGTTCGATGCCCATTTTGATCGTCGGGCGGGCGGCGACGGCGTATGCGGGGGCGCTGACGGTGCTGCTGGCTTATTTGATCGGGCGGGACGCATACAACCGGGCCGCCGGGCTGATCGCGGCAGCCATGCTGGCGACCGCCATGCTGCACGTGCAGACCAGCCATTTCGCCACAACGGATGTGATTCTGGGCTTTTTGACGACAGGGGCTGTGTACTGCTTTTTGAAGATCAGCCGGAAGCCGCGGCTGCTGTGGTATGCGCTCGGGGCGATCTGCACCGGATTTGCAGTCGGAGCCAAGTGGAGCGGCGTGACGCTGCCGGGCATTTTGTTCGTCGCGCACGCCATCGCGACGCTGGGCGATCAGCGCAACGGAAAGACCGGCCGGTGGATTCATGCGGGATGGCTGATCGCGGCGGGTTTGATTCTGGCGCATTTTCTGACGGCGACTCGCTCGGTCGCGCCGCCGGTCAACGAAACGCTGGCCTCTTTTCGCGATTTTTATTGGACCTACGTCTGGTGGATCGCCGGCCTGGGCGGATTGGCGTTTCTCGCGTCGATTTATTTATTGATTCTGCGGAAGCGATGGCACGGGGGGAAAGTTGGGTGGCTGCGTCCCGCGATTCGGATTTACCGGCCGTGGGTTTGGCTGACGCTGGCGGTTGCGATCGGGTTGGCCGCGTTCATGGCGGCTCAGCCGATGGCCTATTTCGACGCCAAGGAATTCGGGCGGAGCATTTCCGAGCAGGCGGCGTTGAACGCCACCGGCGAGCGGCCGGTCGTGTATACGCAGCAATACCGCCACACGCCGCCGGTGTTTTATTCGCTGGACAATTTGTTTTATCCCTCGCTGGACTGGCTGACGGCGTTTTTTGTGGTCGGCGGGTGCCTGTATGCGCTGGGCCGTTTGTATCAAAACAAAAACTCGTCCTCCGATCTGCTGTTGAGCGCCTGGGTGATCCCCAGTTTCATTCTTTTCAGCTGCGTGCACAGCAAGTTTCCGCGCTATATGGACGCAGTGCTGCCGGTGATGATGGTGTTGGGAGCGCGCTGGATCGTCGATCTGGCCCGCATTCAGCCGTCCGTGTATGCGCCCTCGCTGCCGTCGTTCAGCGAGGGCTGGAGGCGGGCGGCGCGGCGTCTCGGGCGCTGGGGCGGCGCCTTGGCGCTGGTTTGCGGATTGATCTACGGCGTATCCTATGTGGGCGTTTACAACCGCCCGCACACGCTGGTGCAAACAGGGAAATGGCTGGAAGAAAACAGCGAGCCCGATTCGAAAGTCACCATGCAGTCTTGGGATAACGGATTCGGCATTCACATTGAACACTCCGACCAGATCGGCATTCACGACCGGGGCGATCAGGACTTGCGCAATCCCCGGGAGCGGGTGCGCTATTTTGCCGAAACGCTTGACCGATTCGATTATGTGGTTTTACAAAGCAAGCGGGGCTATGGGACGACGCTGCAGAATCCCGACTTGTTCCCCATCACCAACCAGTTTCTGCGCGCGCTATTCGCGGAGCAGTTGGGCTTTCGCATCGCCAAGGTCATCGACAATCCGCCGCGGTTTCTGGGCTGGAAATTCTATGTGGATGAAGAAGACGAGACCGCCCGGATTTACGATCATCCCAAAATTGTCATTTTCGAAAAAACGCAAAATTTCTCTCAGGATCAATTGAGCGATTTGATCCTCAATCCGCCCGAGTGGGTGAGTCAAATCACGAAAGAAGAGATCTTATCGCTGCGCGACGGGCATGCGGTTTATGGAGCGCCGCCCGGGCATCCGCTGTTGTCGTGGATGGCGATGGTCTATCTGCTGGGCGTGGTCGGGTTTATTCTGCTGTTCCCCATCGCCGCGTTTCTGCCGGATCGGGGCTACGGCGTTTCGAAGATCATCGGGCTGGCTCTGTTCGCCTGGTTATCCTGGATTCTGGCGTCGACGGGAGCGATGCCGGTTTCGCAGATGCAGGGATTGTTTGTATTGGCGGTTCTGCTGCTTGCGGCGAGTTTTACGCTGCGGGCTTACGGGGGAGAGATCCGCGACTTTCTCCTGGAAAAGTTTCTGTTAGTTGTGGGGATGGAGATTCTGTTTTTGGTTGTGTGGGGAATCTTTCTGGCGGTGAAGATATATCATCCGGCCGTCATCGGCGGCGAGAAGCCGATGAACATGGCGTTTCTCAATGCGATCTACCGGACGGAAGCGTTCCCGCCGATGGATCCCTGGATCAGCGGGCATCCCATCAACTATTACTATTACGGGCATGCAGTCTTTGCGCTGGCCGGCCGGTTTGCGGGCGTTCCCCCCGAATATCTGTTCGGAATCGCGGGAACCTGCGTAACGGCGCTGGCGGCTCTGGCGATTTTCACATTGGCCTATACGCTTTCGCGAAAAACCTGGGTCGCCCTGTTCGCCGTGTATCTCAGCACATTCGCAGGGCATTTTCTGAGTTATTGCAACTTCGCCCGATTCGAACTTCTGCGCAGCCATCGATTGAGCGACGGGGAGTCTATGGGATTGCGCGAGATTGTATCGGCGCTTTATCCCATCGCGCAGCAGATGGGGCGGGCGATTCTGTATTACACGGGATTCGCTTCTCCGGAGACGGTCGCGCAATTTCGGGAACTTAATTACAATACGCTGTTTTGGGATTCGTCGCGGGTGATTCCGAATACGGTGGCCAACGAATTTCCATCCTGGACGCATTTGTTTTTGGATTTTCACGCGCACATGCTGGTGATTCCCTTCACCTTCGCGTTCATGGTTCTGTTGTATAACTATTTTGTGCAGCCCAGGCAGACCCTCCGAACGGGCGGAATGCTGGGGACGACGTTTCTGCTGGGCCTGCTGCTGGGGACGACCATCTGCACGAATACATGGGATCTTCCCGCGCTGGGAATCGCGTTGCTGCTGATTACGGCTGTGAAGTTTTACCGGGAGGCGGAATGGTTCAACAAGCCCGCGATTCGGCCGGAAGCGACGACGCCCGACAGCCTGCACCGATTTTTGCAGTTCCCCGCAGCGCCTTTGTTGTTGATTTTCGGATTCAGCGTTCTGTTGTTCGCTCCCTTTCACGCGCAATTC
>JAFGTC010000024.1 GCA_016934335.1 Candidatus Omnitrophota bacterium
CCAAGGAAGCAAAACCTCGCATTTCCATGATACGGGATTTGATATATTCCAATTCCGGTCCATCGCTCGGACCTGAAAAGTATGATACCCCGAGGACAAACCAAACAACGAAGACGCTTCTAAAAACGCTGCGTCGTATTCGCTTCGGCGCTCGTCAATTATCTCGCATCGACATCCTGCTCCCATTTGAATAATGCAGTTTTCAATTTCTCCATGAGAGCCGAATGCTGCTCTGCCAAGTTGTTCTGCTCTCCTATGTCGTTATCCAAATGAAACAGCATAGGCGAATGGTTTTTCAGCCAAACCATTTTCCAAGGCCCGCGCCGAACAGCCCGATCGCCGCTCTTTCGAAAAAAGACAGTGCGCTCCGCCATCGCCTTTCCTTCAAAGAGCACGGATGATATCGAAGCGCCGTCCAACGCATGCGCATCGTCCGACAATGGCGGTTCAATTCCGGCCAATTCAAGATAGGTCGGCGTCAAATCCATGGTCAACGCCATTTCATGCGTAACCTCGCCGGTTTTGATTCGGCCCGGCCATCTGGCTATGGCCGGTACGCGATGCCCGCCTTCAAAGACATCCGTTTTCTGCCCGCGTAAAGGCCCATTATCGGAAATCTCTCCGCGATGCAATCCTGCATAATGACGATAACCGCCGTTGTCCGATGTAAAAAACACAAAAGTCTTCTCATCCAAGCCGTGCGCTTTCAACGCGCCCATGATCTCCCCGACGCTTTTATCCAATTCCTCCACCATCTTTTTTACTACATCAGTGACATCTTCATGAGGGCCGAGTTTCAGCAAACTGTCATAATTCCCGCCCTCTTTTCGATAGGGAGGATCGTCGGGAGACATCCAGGGAAAATGAATGGCCGAATGGGGGACATACAGGAAAAACGGTTTGTCCTTATGGTCTTTGATAAATTGTACGGCGCGCCTGGTGATTAAATGCGTATTGTAGCCTTGTTCGAACTCTACTTTGTCGTTATGCCGCCAATCCATCATTCCCCAACGGTTGATGTGCGATTGATAGTCTTGGGCGCTGTAAAGGTGGCCGCGAAATTCCGAAAATCCATGGTGGATCGGATTGTCGCTAGGCTGCGTTCCAAGATGCCATTTCCCGAAGATTCCGGTTGTATACCCAGCCTTGCGTAAATAAGACGCAATGGTGATTTCATCCAACTCGCCCAGTCCGGCGCCCTGGTTGCCGATCGGCTCTTCGATGCCCATGCGCTGCTGATATCGACCCGTCAACAGCGCGGCCCGCGTCGGCGAGCACACGGGCCCGTTTGCGTGAAAGTCTGTAAATCTCAAACCTTCCTGAGACATGAGATCGAGGTTAGGCGTCCGATTGATGCGATTCCCATAACATCCAATATCGCCGTAGCCGAGATCGTCCGCGACAATGAGAACAAAATTCGGTTTTGTTCCTGCTCCGCTTGTCTTGGGCAGACCCAAAGCGAGCGCCGCCGTCAGCGACGACTGCAAAAAATGACGTCTTGTCAATGGCTTTCTCGATAGCATGATTTTCCTCGCTTCGACTATTGATGATCCATGATGTATACTTTATGACAATGAGATTCGAAAATATAGAAGATTTCTTTATCTTACTTGACACGATTACGGAGTTAAACGCAACAATTCTTCGATCATTCGCTTCCCTTTGCGTATGGTTGCGCGCATGTCAGGAACACCATCCTGCTCGAACGCCAAATACCCAGTAAAACCGATGGATTGTAGAGCTAGAATGACGGCCTTAAGATCCATTACTCCTTCGCCTATCCCTACAAATACAAGTCCTTCACTATCAATATCCCGTAAATGGCAGTTGATTAAGTGATCTTTAACTTTATAAATAGCGAGAGGTGGATATTCGCGTTGTAACTGTATCCAGCCGATATCAAGATTCATTCCCAAGTTGGGATCTTTGACATGATCCCATAAATGGAGAAACGCCGTGGCGTCGTGGACGAGAGTATGGGTATGATTTTCGAGACTGAAGCGTAAACCATGATGAGCCGCTCGTTCTGTACAATCCTTCATCGTGTGCGCAAACGTTTCCCATACTTCAGCAAAATCAAATCCCGCAGCAATATCCATATGATATTTTTTCCCCTGGCTGCGTTCGGCAAAATAGCGGGGGAGATAGGCGCTCGGACCTGTAACTTCGCGCGGCCACGGAGCAACGATATTAATAATAGGAGCATTCAATTTTTGCGCGATTTTGCAGCCTTCCTCAAACACATCCAAACTACGATTTCGGGCGCTTGTGTTTAGGTTGGAAAGATCCGCCGCCGCATTTTGAAAAAGCACGAACTGGGAGACAGACATTTCGTATGAATCTAATTTCTTTTTCAAATGGGAAATTGTGGATTCTTTGTTCCAATAGTCTTCGATATCTTTGGATTCACCAATAATCAACTCGATCCCCGCAAAACCCATGACGCCGATGATGTCTATCGTTTCGTCATAGGGATAGGAATTGATGATCCCGCCAAAGTTCCAACTGACGCTTGCCAGTTTGATTTGGCCGGGTTTGAATCCTGGAGGAATAAAGCGATCTCCTTTATTGGATGCCATTGCTGGAGCCAACGCTGTGCTTACAGGCGCAGCGAGAACTGTAGAAAAAAATTGCCTACGGTTTTTCTTCATTTTTTCGTTCATGATCGTACTCCTTTGAGTATTCTAATTCAGATGAATTACTTATAATGTTACTTATGAGCTTCTTGCAAAAATCAAAAAAAAGAACATTTTTTGTGAAAAAGGAGTAGGTGCGAGTTGAAAGAA
>JAFGTC010000198.1 GCA_016934335.1 Candidatus Omnitrophota bacterium
GAGGATTGCGTCAACGCCGTCGGCGTGGACGCCAACATGGCTTCTCCTTCTCTCCTGGGCCAGGTTGCGGGCCTCAATCAGGGATTGGCGCAAAACATCGTCAACTACCGCAACGAAAACGGCCCTTTCAAAAACCGGAGCGAATTGCTCCAGGTTCCCCGGCTTGGGAAAAAAACCTTTGAGCAGTGCGCCGGCTTTCTGCGCATCATGAACGGCGACAATCCCTTGGACCGCTCCGCCGTCCATCCGGAGGCCTATCCCGTAGTCGAGCGGATTATTCAACAGAGCCGGCGCGGCATCCAATCCGTTATCGGCGACCGCTCCTTCCTTCAATCTCTTTCCCCCAAGGATTACGTCGACGACCGCTTCGGCTTGCCGACGGTCAAAGATATTCTCGCTGAATTGGAAAAGCCCGGCCGCGATCCCCGGCCCGAATTCAAAACGGCCGCCTTCCAGGAAGGCGTCGAATCGATGGAGGATCTTCGCCCCGGCATGATCTTGGAGGGCGTAGTGAGCAATGTCGCCAACTTCGGCGCTTTTGTGGATATTGGCGTCCATCAGGATGGATTGGTGCATATTTCCGCCATGGCCGATCGCTTCGTCGAAGACCCCCGAAGCATCGTCAAAACCGGCGACATCGTCCAGGTCAAAGTGATGAAAATCGATCTTTCCCGAAAACGAATTTCTCTATCCATGCGCTTGGATGATCCTTGTCCGGAATAAAAAATCGCTCTCGCGCTTCCTCGCCGACTTCCATGGCGGAAGACGCCCGCGTTATGCCGGCGCCCAATCTTTCCTTGAAACCTTATATTGCCAAATTCGTCTAATATCAATAAGATGAATTGCACGAAAGAAAAAGGGAGTAGGGCCATGAGACCATTCCATCTCTCTCGCTTTATCTCGCAGGGCTTTTGCATCGCAGCGATCATCCCTTTGTTTTTATTGATGATGGGATGTGAAACGCTCCATACGCTTGGCAAGGAACAGCGCGAAAAATTAACCTATCACGTCGAAAAAGCCCAGGAAGAACAGGAAGAAGCCAAGGAGCAGTTCCAATCCGCCTTCGATGAATTCGCCGCTCTCGCCGGATTCAACGGGCAGGGATTGGAGGAAATGTACCGGCGTCTGCAGGATCAGTACGAAAACAGCCAGAGCCGCGCTCAACGCGTCAATGATCGAATCGACAAAATCGAATCCGTCGCCAATAAACTCTTTCAGGAATGGGAAGATGAATTGGATCAATACCAAAATCTGAGGCTGCGCGATTCCAGCAAGCAAATGTTGACGCAAACCAAAGAGCGCTATCGCGATTTTCTCTTCTCCATGAAGCGCGCCGAATCAAAAATGTATCCCGTCTTATCGATTTTCCACGATCAGGTTCTTTACTTAAAGCATAACTTGAATGCAAACGCCGTATCTTCTTTGCAGGATACTGTTTCTGAACTGGAAGAAGAAGTGAACGCCCTGGTTGAGGAACTGGAACAGTCGATCGCCAACGCCAAGCAGTTCATTGAATCGATGGATGTTCAATAATCCGTTTGGATCTTGTCTTTAAAAATGGACGCCCCTCCAAACCTTCTTCGAACAATGAAACAGGTTTGAAGGGGCTATGGTAGTTCGTACTGCTTTACGGGTGTTCGCGAAGTATTCGCACGCCGATATATTGGCTCTTCATATACGCGGTCAGCGATCCTCGCGCGGCGGATCGGCAGGATTCCTTCAACGTCAGCCATGATCCCCCCCGGCGCACTCGAGCCGCGCCTTTTGACGGGCCGCTGGGATCAATTTGCAGCCCTGTGGGATACTCGCCGTAATAATCGGAGCACCATTCGAATACATTGCCGATCATGTCATAGAGTCCCCAGGCATTGGGCAGCTTCACGCCCACTTCCTGCAGACTCAAGCCGGCGTTCAAATCATACCACGCATAGTTGCCAATCTCTGTATAACTCGAATCTTCTCCCCAATAAAATCGGGTTGCGGTTCCCGCTCGGCAGGCGTATTCCCATTCCGCTTCCGTGGGAAGGCGAAATGTCCCCTGGTTCATTTTATTGAGTTTATCGACAAAAGCATTCGCATCGATCCAGGAAATCGTTTCGACCGGTTTGTTGATCCCTTTCGAATTCGATGGACTGGCGTTCATGACGGCTTGCCACTGGGCCTGGGTTATTTCATATTTCCCAAGATAAAAGCCCCGCGTGATCGAAACCGAATGCCTCGTTTCATCGTTGCTCCGGCCTATTTCGTTCTCGGGGCTGCCCATCTGGAACATGCCGGGGGGAATCCAGATCATTTCAAGCGGCTTCGCGCCTTCGGGCAATACTCCCAAATCGATGGTCAAGTTACGATCGGGCCGGGGCATCGGCGTCGGCGTCGGCCCGGGGATGCGCGTCATTCGAATATCGTTGACTTGAATTTGCGGCTCCCGAGGATCGTAATTCGATAATGTTTGATAAGTGTTGTAACCGCTTGCCTCGGCGGAAATCTGGTAGAAATCATATAAATATCCATACACGTCAATGTTGTAATCCCCGCCTGAATCGGATAAAACAATCTGCTGTTGGATGCTGTCTCCCTCAATTTTGACGACGACATTATTCATGGGCAATCCCGTATCGGCCGCCCTTATCGAACCCGAAAACTCGATCCATCCATAATCCAGGGGCGTCGGGGTCGGCGTCAGCGTCGGGGTGGGGGTGTTGGTCGGCGAGGGCGTCGGCGTAAATGTCGCCGTAGGCTCCGGCGTCGGCGTCGAGGTAGGCGTCGGCGTAGGGGAGGGAATAAACGGCGTGATGGCGATCTCCGCCGGATCGGATTCGTCTCCATCGATGAATTCCGTGCTGTAATACTGCCCCGGTTCGAGAAGATGAATCTCGAAATTATCCAAATAAACCGTCACCGGCTCCGTTGGACTCGTATTGACAATTTGAATGATTGGTTGAAAGCCGCTGGATGGAGGAATCACAAAATTGGAAATTCGCTTATATCGATCCAGAAAGTACGAGCCCGTATTCGGCGTGATGGTGGAGACGAACTGATTTTGACTTTGATCAATGGAGGCTAAATAAACCGAAATATGAGGCGCCGTTGCGCGCACCGAGCATCGAAGAAACGCCGGTTTATCGCTCTTTACCTCTTGCGGTAGAATCATGGCCCCCTCTTCGCCGTCCGCCAGAATGATGATCCCTTTTCCGTCCGTGGCGTTTTCAAATCCGTTATCGGTTGGAATGGAGCCAAATGCCACGTCCGGCGCGGTATAGACGCCGAAGCCGGCGCCTTTGATCGATATGCCGTTCTCATCGGCGGAATTCCCCGAAAAATCGTACAGAATCGTTTCCGATTGTCCGATCCCGGCCGCCGCCGCTATTAAAACTATGATATAAATTGGAATTATCTGTCGCAGACGATGCATGATTCTAGACTCCTGTCTACCAAACTTATTTACATTTTATTTGTGGATGATGCATTATGATAAATAATATTTTAGCATAAAAATGGTTTTTTGTTCCCATAAAATCATCGAATCATATACGAGAAAGTTTAGTCAAATTTTTTATTAGGCTTAATTTATCTGGTCTGATCGGTTTTGTCAGAATTTAAAGCGATCGAGGACCAAATGACTGGCGTAGCCTAAAAGTGAAGCAAGAAAATAGGGAAGCAGATCCAATGGACTTCCTTGATAATATTGAAACGCCGCCAAATAGAGGCCGAAGGGAACCAGAATCATTGCCGGAGCGCTGTGCGTCCAACCGCGATGGCGCGCCATAATGGGTAAGATGATCAATAATCCCAAATAGGCCGCCCGTTTGTAATCTTCTCTATAAATCAAGACGACATCAGCAATTAGAACGCATAGCAGAAAAAGATACTGACCCTTGCTTTTCGTATCCACGTCCGGCCAGAGACCGAAAAAGACGGCCAATAAGACGCAGATTGTCTTTCCAGTCAGCGACAATGGCTGCCAAAAGGGAAAAAGATAGAGCAATCCGCAAAACAGCAATGAACCCGCTATATGCCCTTTGTAGCCAGCCATGATCCCTCGATAATAGATTAAGAAAAGGGGGCTAAGTGCCCCCTTTTGATTATCTTATCGGTTTTCTATAACTGATGAAGGAATGGGGCGGATTTTTTGGAAAGAATCAGGGCCGTTATATTTCTTTTTCGGGAAGGTTCTTGATGTGTTTAGCGATTGTTTTTTTGAGCCGTGAACCGCGGAGATCCTCGCCCATGGCGATCAATACGCCGTTTTGATCGATCAGGAAAGGCGCGGGGATGGCGTTGACTTCATACAATTTGGAAATTTTCCCATTGATGTCACGGATATGCTTCCAGGGCATCGGCGTCTTTTTTATGAATTTCTCGATGACGTCGCCCCCTTCATTGACATTGACGCTCACCAATTCGAGGCCTTTTTTTTGAAATTCTTTATATACTTCCTGCAAGTGAGGAATCTCGGCGCGGCAGGGCGGGCACCAGGTGGCCCAAAAATCTACGAGCACCAATTTATCCTTCTTTTCAAGCAGATCTTCCAATTTGAACAGTTTCTTATCCAATAGTCGTCCTTCAAATTGAGGTGCGGTTTTTCCCACTTCAGGCTTAATCGGCTTCTCGCTCGCCGCCGTTTCATAAGTCAGAAGCATAATTCCAATGATCGCCGCTCCTACGCCCGCAAATAATAACCGTCTGTACATCATAGAATCTCCTTATTTATTTGTCGTATTTTATTAACGAAATATTGATAATAATACCAGCGGAATGAAAAAATCCAAATGATTTTTATAAAATTCAATCGCTTTTACAGTCTATTTTGTAGATGATTTCGGTGGGATCGGCATGACAGCCGCATTTTGCCGATTTTTCTTTCGAGCAATGGCTGCCATCCCCCAGCGTTATGCATCCCTGGCCTTCGCCGCTGTAGCTGCAGCCGCTCCTCCCTTCGCGTGGATTGGCATTAAAAAGGATGAATCCCGATTCTCCGTCCGTTTCATGCCAGTCAATTTCTGAATTCATAATATAGTGGGAACTAATATAATCGACATAGATGTCGACGCCGCGACTGCGAAAGCAGATGTCGCCGCTGAGTCGAAAATCATCCAATCCGATATGGTATTTCAATCCGGCGCAGTCTCCGCCGAGAACGGCTGCGCGCAAGGCGGCCTTCGGCCGATCCATGGATTGCCGGATTTCGAAAAATTTCCGAGCCGCTTTTTCCGTCAATTCGATCATGTTTCATTATGCCTTTTTATAATATTATAACCAGGATAAAGTAGTTTTCACGAACCGAAATATAGGAATTGGGAAAAAATCACCGAGATGGATTGGTTTTTTTCATTCTGGCCATTCCAAACAGCCAGCCTAATCCAAAATATAGAAGGCTGCCGCAGGTGAGAACATAAATTTCCGCCCATAACGGATGATTCTCGTCCAAAATAAAATAGATGGCGCCAAAGAAGGAAAGAAAAACAACGGGCAGATCAAAAATAATAATGATAACCATTATTACTTTTGACCATTGCGGCAAATCATATGTGATTCTGAACAAAAAAAAGAATGTCCAAAAGTGAACCATGAAAAAAATTAAACCGATCTTCGCCGGATGCATGGGATTCGATTTGCTCATGATCTAATAAATAAAGACTTGCGATCGTTTCTCTAAGAATCTGCTTTTTTTATCCGCAGCGCGATTCCTTCAACGTATTCAGGCGATTCCAGCGTAATATCGCCGCCCGGATGGTTGACGCGCAGCGATTGATCAATTTTACCTGTTATTGTATTCATCCATTCGGCAAAATATACGCCTTGCGGCGCCTGTAGAGAAACGGCGGCCTTATTTCCTTTGCGGAGGTAGACGGCGTATTCTTTTCCCTCATTGGCGAGCGCCCAGCCGCGGGTTTCGGGATTTCCCCGGATGCTTGTCAATAGAGAATGATTCGGCTTCATCCGGATAAAATCGAAGGATTGCATGAAATCCTGCAGGATTTTCAATTGCTTCCGCAGTGCCGGGCTGCCGCCGCCGGGGGCGTTTTGTCCGGCAATGCCGTTTTCGTATTCGACGGTGAATGAATAATCGAGGTTATTGAAGAGGCCGCCTCCGGCTATGATGAAGGCCCAGGCGTCGCCGCGATATTTATCGTCTCCGCGGCCGCTGAAACCTGATTCATTGTAGCCGATCGCCCGATTCAAATGGTAATTCTGCGCGACCGCCTCGGGCGGGTAGGCGTAATGATAGTTGAAAATCGAAACGTTGGGATTGGGATCGTCGATGACGGCGCTTCCATTGGCGATATTCTGGGAGATCAGGTGTTTGTTGGGCAGGGCGGATTCCGCCTTGACGATCGTTTCTGAAATATGCTTCTGCCATTCGAAGGTCACGCCGCCGAAATAGGGTTCGTTGCAGATTTCATAATAAAGATTATCAAATGGATTCAGTTCCTCCACGATTTTACGAACCATCGCGTCTTGCGCCGCCGTTAAGCGTACATCTTGCAAGGCATAGGCCTCGGTGCTGGAAACGGAACTGTAACCGTTGATGTTGTTGATGGAATTCATGGGGCTGAAGGTCCAAAGCGTGGGATTGTAGAAGGGGCAGAAAAACACCAGCTCGACGACAACGTCTCGTTTGCCGGCCTCGTCGACAAAATCTTTCAGCCGCCGAAAATAGGCGTCATCCCAGGATGACAGGTCGAACTTGTTCCCGCCGAATCGATAGCCGGGTTGTTCGCTCCGGGCCCAGGGACAGATGAAGCGGTTGGGAAAGGGGGCCAGGGTGTTTTTTTCAATGTTGAATTCACCCGGCTTTTCGCAGTAGGCGCCTGAGAACGTACGGGTGAGATTCATGCCGTCTTTCTGCAGCGCTTCCAGATACGGGATGTAATCGAAGTCGAGGTTCAGCACTGCGCCATAATGTTCCGCAGAAGTGATCAGAATAGTCGGCTTCTCGCGGAACATGAAATAATGCGGGTTGCGGGGATGCAGCCGGATCGGTTGATCCGGGAATGCAAAAGAGGCGCAAATCATGGAGAGCAGGAGATAGACGTTTAATTTTCTTATTGTTTTCATTTTTCTCATGGTTTGTTTCACTCGATTCTTTACGCGACTCGCAAAAGTTTCAGCGAAAGACCGATTACTGGTCGGCCAGTGTATGTGTTCCTTGCTTGACAGTCTGTTTCCTGCCGGAAGGCAGAACGACGCCGGCTTCGACGCCGGCCGGGATGGTGACGGTAAGGGTGAATGAGCCTTCGTTTTTCCAGTCAACCAGAATATCGCCGTGCGGCGTCGGAACGGCGCCTTTGGCCCATTTCAGGTTGGCGGTATAAGGGCGAATTTCCACGCGCTTGAATCCCGGTTCTTTGATGCGGACGCCGAGAATCAACCGCATGAATGTGTAGGTTGGAGTCGACGACCAGGCGTGGCAGTCGCTGCGGGTGTCTCCCGGCGTCTCCCACCAGGTGCTGGTTCCTTTATCCAGCATGGGAGTCCAACGGGATAAGTCGTTGATGATGCGCTGGGGCTGTCCCAGACGATCCGCCGCCTGGTGCAGATAATGGGCGAAATAGAAAGTCATGGAGCGCAGTGCGGGATCGTCGAACAGGCGCTTGGCGATGCGCTGGGTTTTGGCCTCGTCGGCTACATTGAAGAGAATGGCGTATGTATTGACATGGCGGCTGAGCGACTTGATCGTAACGCCGTCCGTATAAAGGCCTTCTTTTTCCGACCAGGCGCGGCGGTTGACGGCTTCTTTGATTTTTTGAGATTTTTCGCGGAAGCGGTCGGCCTCGTGCTGATCTCCAATCGCTTCGAAAATACGAACGCCCGCATCCAAGGCGCTTTTATAAAGCAGAGTCGTCAAGGTGCAATTCTCTTCGGAGGCCGGAGGGCGGCCGCCGTTTTCGAATTTCCAGTCGTGAAAATTCCAATAAGGAACTTTGGAGATGAATCCCAAATCGGTTTGGTAGTTTTCGAAGAAGCGCAGGACCGAATGGACGCCGCCGGCGACTTCGCGCAGCAGAGAGGCGTCGCCGGTGTGCATGTAATAATCGTCCACCATCTTGACCCATATCAGAGAAAATCCGGGGATGACCTGGAAGACGTGATCGGGGTAGCGCGAATAGGTCAATCCTTCCGGCAGCCGCGATACGTTCAGCAATCGAATGGCATTGGCGGGGAGAAGAGGATCTCCGGATGCCAGGTAGGTGACCAGGGCTTGGATGCGGGTGTCGCCGGCATATTGCAGCTGCTCGTAGTAAGGGCAGTCTTCGTAGGTTTCATGGGCGCAGAGGCGCAGCGTATACCAGCCGATGTTCCAGATTTTATTGAGGGCGGGATCGGAGCATTCGAATTTTCCCCGCTCTTCGAAGTCGTAACTGGTCCAGCGGTAGGAAAGGCCGTGAAGGATCAGCGGCTTGTCCGTTTTGACGGCGACGCGCACATACCAGAAAGTGCGATGCAGGAACGTTTCGTAGGTTTGACGGCCGGAACGGGTGATATAGACGTCGTTGTAGCCTTCCACGCGCTTGTCTTTTCCGAATACGTCGCGGCGGTCTTTCTTGTGATTCAGGCTGGGCGCTTCGGCGTACATGATTTCTACGACGGCGCCTTCGTCCCCTTCCATATCCAGCATGGGGTATCCCGTGATCAATCGGCCGGCGTCGAATATCACGTAATGAATCTTGCCGTCGCCGGGAATGGTATAGGGCAAGGAAGGCTTCTGGGCGTCGGGCTGGACATCGAAGACGAAGGGCGGGAAGTCTTTTTCGTCTTTGACGAGGCCAGATTGGATGGCGCTGCAGGCTTCCGGCGCTCGCTCTTCCATCGGGCGAATATCCCGGGGCATCAGTTTCCAAGGCAGGCGAGTGTCGCCTTCGCCCCAGAGCTCCGCGCGGCCGAGCGGCTGGGCGGGCTTCCAGGCGCTGTCATCGAAATCGGGCTGGCGCCATCCGATGGGAAGCAGGCGGGCGTCGACTTTCTCGAGCCAATTGCCCGCCAGGTAGCCCAATCCCCAGCGAAAGCCGTTCATGCCTGCCGTATCGACGGCCGGCGAGGTCAAGACTTTCCAACTTTGATCGGAAATCAGGTCGCCGCTTTCAAACAGGAACGCCGGCTGGACGCTCATTTGGAAGATGGGGCCGCCGCGTCCCCAATAGATGACTTCGACGGCAATGAGATTTTTTCCTTTTTGAATCAAGGAGGAGAGATCGACGACGTCATAGCGGTGATGTTTAGGATCGTAACGCTGCGGGCCGCGAGCGGCGGGAGCGCCGTTCACCCATAATTTGTACTTGCTGTCCGCCGAGATGTAGGCGCGTTTATACGCGGTGGGATCATCCGTTTCAAATTCTTTGCGAAGATAAAATACGCGGCTGATCGAATCCGCGGATAATTCTTCTCCCGGCCCGATCCATTGCGCTTTAAAAACATCCGGTTTTTTTTCCATAATGAAATGCTTTTCCGCCTGCGGCCATAAATCAAGCATATCCGCCATGCTAATGGCGGGGATCATGCAAATGGACAGCAGGCTGACCGCCATGCAGGTTTTGAAGGATGATGAAAACATCTTGTTACTCATTTTGTCTCTTTCTGATGAGTTTTTTGGGATTTTTTAAAATAATTCCGAATAATTCCGAAATCTAGATTTTCGAATTGATTTCAGCGAATCGTAGAGTAATAATTTCATGAATATCTGCTATTCTATTTATAGCCGAAACAGGGGTGTGTGTTCTAGGGGATTGCTCGTATAAACTATTTGAAACAGCAATGCAATCATGACAATGAAAGTTTCATAAACTATGGCCTCCTTTATTGAAGCGATTCAAGAACGAACGCAGCGGATTCAAAGCGTTCTTTGTGTGGGATTGGATACGTCGCTCGCCAAGACGCCCGATGTTCTGCAAAGCGATGCGAATCCGCAGTTGGCGTGGAATCGAGCGATCATCGATGCGACGCACGATCTCGCTTGTTGTTACAAGCCGAATCTGGCCTTTTATCTGATCTATGGTTCGGAAGGGCTTGAAACGTTGAAAGAGACGATTCGATATGCTCATTCCTACAATGTCCCGGTGATTTTGGATGCGAAATTCGGCGATATCGGCCATACGGCTCTGCATTACGCCCGCTCGGCTTTTGAAGCGCTGGAGGCGGATTCGGTGACTCTGAATCCATATATGGGCGAAGAAAGCATTGCTCCCTTCCGTAAATATTCGGATCGCTGTTCTTTTATATTGTGTTTAACGTCGAATGTTTCCCGGCTTGATTTTCAAACGCTCAACACGCCGAACGACGACCTTATGGAAAAGCCCTTGTTTCATCGCGTCGCGGAAAAAATAGGCGAATGGAACACGAACAGGAATCTGGCGGCGGTGGTGGGCGCTACGGCGCCGGAGGAACTGTCTCAAGTGAGAGAGTTTTTAGGCGATGAGATGCCCATTCTATGCCCGGGCGTCGGCGCGCAGGGGGGGGATTTGGAGGAAGTCTTGTGGGCGGGGCATGCGGGGCCGGGAACGCTTTTAATCAATGTCTCGCGAACGATCATCAACGCTTCGGCCGACCCTGATTTCGCCGAGGCTTCCCGCCGGGAAGCGACTATGTTCGTCAATCAAATCCGCACGTTTCTCACGCAATACCAGGAGGGCGTATGAGACGGCGGACTGGATAGGAACGAACGTATGAGACGGCGGATTGGGTAGAAAATTGCGAAAATGCGTTACGATTTTTCGATTTCTTCCTCCACCTCCTGGGCGCCTTCTTCGTAAAATTTCTCTTCATTCGGATCGAGTTCGCGCAGCAGGCGCAGGAATTCTCCCGCATGGACTTTCTCTTCGTCTGCGATGTCTTTAAGGACGTCGATGGCCAATTGGTTATCGGTGGATTCGGCCAACTGCATATACAGTTGAATCGCTTCATATTCGGCGGCCACCATGAAGCGAATGGCGCGCACTAATTCTTCATGGGTTAGTTTTCTATCATGAGCGAGACCGGAGAACGGCGAGCAAAACTCGGGCATGAGATTCATCCTTCGCTTTTGTATAAAAATTGAAAATCGCTTAGAGAATATCGCAAGACGTCAGAAAAGTAAACGCTGCTTTCCCGTTTAACGATTGTTTTATAGAATATTTTTCGTGGATTGATAAGAGAGGGGTGAAGAATAAAGCAGGAGACGGGACTCGAACCCGCGACCCCATGTAACCTAAAGATTCTTGTATCAAATGGTTAGATCGTATTTCCTATCGCCCTGCCGGCAGCAGCGTCGGCACTCGGATCAGCTACAACCTCCGGCGATCGCCGTCCCCCCCCTCCCCCGGAAAGCCCGGCCCGGGGAGAGGGGGACGCGGACAGCTGCCCGATCGGTTCGGCGGCGCTTCGTGCGGCGTTGGAATCCGTTCCTTGGCCGATTCAGGGAGCGCAAGGCGCGTACGAAAAAAAATACGAAAATATATTGACTTTGATTTGTAATGCTGTATAGTTATGTTTGTAAAAATGTTATTTGTATTTTGTTGTGTTCTGTACCTGTCGGGTTGAGTGAATGCGATGAGTTGGGAGTGAAGTTTACTCAGTGGAAGCCCTGGATTTATTTTTCTGCAACAACTCCCCCCCCAAATAGATCTTCTTTGTGTTTTGCATCATTGAATGCGAAGCGAACGCAATTTGTCTGGATCGATTCATTCTGCCGCAATCGATCCGGACGAGAAATATTAGTTTGCCAATCTTTATGCAATTGCAATGTTCAAGGGGCTGTATAAATAGGAAAGGAGGAAACGTATTTATACATAATCCTTTCTTCATCTTATGCCTCTTTCGAATTATCTCTCAAAGGTATGAAAGATATAGATCGAATGCCATGAAGGTTGATTGGGACAATAACCCCAATTACGGAGGACAAACTCATGAACGTATTAAAAACCCAAACCGTATTATTTCTGTTAACCGCCATACTCTGCTGTTTCACCTTCGCAGGAAAGGCGGAGGCGGCGGCAGGCGTCGATTCAACAGATTTTGTCGCATCTGAACCTTCTAGTTATCTGCACTATGAGGGCGGCGGATCCTACAACGACAGAACCATTGGCTATGATGTCGTTGAGTCATTAGAGGGCGGCGATTTTGGTTGCTTTGAAAAAGTAACTCACCTTCTCTACATAAGAACTGATGATACTTATGATCCGGACCTCGACCCTCCTATAGATATCACTGTGGCTTTTACAGCGTTTTCAACAGGGCAACAGGGAGTAGCGTATATTAAATTCGCTAGGGATTGGGAGAATCCAGGTTTAGTTTTAGTAGCTCCTAATTATGGTCCTCAGGAAAACGGCGGTGCATCAGCGATAGATGAAAATGGAGATCCTTTACCAGGAACCTATGATATAGGAATTAATGATGATTATCAATATTTCGATGGGAATTTTGTCAATGTAGTGGAATCAAAAAGTGCTAAACGTGCTGACTCATACCTAGTGAGATCGTACATCAAAACTAAAAAGGGGAATGAGATTGAATGGTTTAACATTAATACTCCATATGAAGCTATTACTGATCCTACTGATCTTGATTATGATCCTGATTTAGATCCTAATAATTTTCTTTATATAAAAGGTAATTATTTGATGGGGGACATTAGGATTGAAAACATGCAACCAAGCTCGGAATTGATTGTTACAATGAGCGTAATACTTGGATGTGATCCCAATAATGGCTCTCCTACCGGGAATCTCCAAGGGAGTATAGATAAAATAATGGTTGGAACGGACAAAGTACCAATAGGAGCTCAGACTGTTCCGCTTAAAGGAGTTGATAATGTAGGGCATCTATTAGTATCATGTCAAGATCATGTACTACCAGGTTGCAATTTAGATATATTAGACAAAGTACATGAAGATGATTATTATTATGATTCGAGTGATCCTGATAAAACTTATGAGGAACTTTTTGAAGAATTATTAAGAGCAACAATTATTAATGAATGCGATTATTTTGATCCACTTCACCCAATTTACCATGTTGAAATTACATATGAAGAGGGTGATTGGAGTGATCCTGATGCTTCTTGTATGCAAACAAAAACAATTACATGGTCGGTAACTAATAATTGCCTTATGACAGCCACTTGCGATCAAACATTAGC
>JAFGTC010000025.1 GCA_016934335.1 Candidatus Omnitrophota bacterium
GGGACGGCGTCATCGGCGAAATTCGAGAAGTTCATACCTTTCATAACGGTTATAGCCGCGCCGGCATACGCCATGGCCGACCCGCGGAACAACCTCCCGTTCCCGAAGGCTTGAACTGGGATCTATGGCTTGGACCCGCTGAAAAACGCCCCTACCATCCCGATTACGCTCCCTATACCTGGCGCGGCTGGTGGGACTTCGGCACGGGCGCCATGGGCGACTTTTTCTGCCACAACGCTGATCCCGCGTTTTGGGCTCTGGAATTAGGCCATCCCACCCGCGTTGAAGCGACGCAATACGGCCTGACCCGAGAAACGCCTCCTCCAGCCGCCTTGGTCTATTACGATTTTCCTCAGCGCGGCGATTTGCCTCCCGTCAGGATGACCTGGTATGGAGGAATGATGCCAAGAAAGCCTTTGGAACTCGGTCCTAATGAAGAACTCGTCGGGGGCGGCAACGGCATCTTGTTTGTGGGAAGCAAAGGCAAAATCATGTGCCCGGGCTGGGCCGGCGATCCCGTCTTGCTGCCTCATGAGTTGGACAAAGAATACAAGCGACCCGAAAAAACGTTGAAGCGCTCCAGAGGCCATCATCGCGACTGGGTGGACGCATGCAAAGGCGGAGAGCCCGCCAGTTCAAACTTTGAATATTCCGGACATCTTTCCGAGATTGGAATGCTGGGCAACGCCGCGATCCGCGCCGGCGAAATTCTCTACTGGGACGGCGAAAATATGAAAGCCACTAACACGGATAAAGTCGATCCCTTTATCAAACCCGACTATCATAACGGATGGACGATCTAACATCTTTGAATATTGCTGAAAAATAAACTGAGTCGGATTTCTCTCGCTGCGTTTGTTTACCATGGAAACGAACATAAGCGAGAGAAATCCGATATTCATTTACTAACCAGACTCGAAAAAACTACCAGACTCGAAGTTTCAGCGATCCCTGACTGAGATGTTCAAACGGACCGGGCGTTGGAGCGTCTTCGTCTCTTTTTTCTCCGAAGTAATCCGCATCAATCACTAAGGGCGATCCATCCGCGTTCTCATATCTAAGTTTGGGTATCCGCGCTTGTCCTAGGCGTTCAGTCGTGACCAGCGATGCACCCGCCTGCTTCAAATCATCGTTCAGGAAAATATGGAGAAAAACGTTCTCTCCCTCTTCCACAATTTTCGCCTCAGGCTTTTGATCGCTCAGAAGCAAAGGCGTATATTCCTCGTAATATGGCTGCGCACCGTTGAAATAGACGTTTCCGCCAGTATGGATAGAATGCTCCCTGACGTTGTAAACCCAAAGCCCGAAGCCCCGGACGCCTTCAGAATTCTTTTCATTCCCCTGGGGGATATTGTCAGGAATTTCGCCATTGCCGATCATGATATTGTTATAGAATCGGTCGTCTCCACCGCGAATTTGAGTCACTCCGGCGAGTTCCGTTGAATGGGCTTCATGGTAGGGGGTGGAGCGGTTCAATTCGGGGCGGTTGAAGATATGGCCGGTCAATAAATTATGCGCATAAGCGCCTCCCTCCGACCAATCCCTCAAACTGATTTCCGACAGAAAGAGATTGTTATCCACGAGAAACGGCCCGTGATTCACTTCCACGAAAAGATCGTCCGTGGTGTTGTCATAGCAAAGGTTTCCGGTAATGCGAGTTCCTTGAGCCATCCAATCCATCCATATGCCCCGCCCGGCGTTATGAATGCGGTTATTGCGTATGACCATGTCGATGGAGGCGTGAATCTTGACGCCCGCCATTTCCGCGCCGGTGAACTGCCGTTTGGTCCAGATGTCGTAAATATGATTGTTTTCGATGCGACTGAAGACGGCGCCCAAACTTCCGCAGATGCCGGTCTGCCCGCAATTGGAGATCGTGTTGTTTCTGACGATGTGCGAACCGATGGATTCCCGGGACCATCCCGCCTTGAGCGCACGCAGGATCACTTCATTGTAATGCGTCGCGCCGTCTTTGCTCGGATCGTTGCTCCAGACGTTATGGCCGGTCTTCCGGTCTTTCCCAAGAGTAATGCCGGAGCACCGCGAATCGCTGATGACGTTGTTTTCGATTATCCACCCTTTGCTCCAATGCGTGCCGATCAATCCGATCTGCTCGGCGGTCGGCGCCGCCCACTGCGTCGCAGCTTGGCAAAGACGAAATCCTCGTATGGTGATATAGTTGCAGCCAGGCTTATCGGGATAGAAGCAACTGTTCCGTACATTGATTTCCACGAGTTCTTCATTGGGATTTTTGCCGTGGAAATTGGCGTAAATATACGTGTTTTTCTCGTCGCTTTCGCAGAACCACGTAAACAGAGAAGATTCCTTATCTCTCGCTTCCGGATACGGCTCCGGATTGAGAACCCTTTCAAGGAGGTGGGTTTCAAAAAGAGATTTTCCATTGAGATAGACGGCGCCTGTATGATGGGGTCGCCCTTTATCGGTGAACCAGTCGCCCTCGATCAATTCCTTATAAGGATTGACTTCTCCAAAGAAAGAATTGGGAATGGTCGCTTTCCAAACGTCGCCCATAAAGTTTTGCCATGAATCGACGATTTCCGATCCTTTAATAATGACCTCTTCGCCTTCAGCGGCTTGATACACAATCCGCTCCGAATCCGATAAGCCGCCGCGCGGTGGAGTGATTCTCTCTCGGTATGTGCCTTCATGTACCGTGATCACATCCCCCGGCTGAGCCAGCTGCGCCGCCGCAGAAATCATCCGCAGAGGATTCGACAAAGAGCCGTCATTATCGTCGCTGCCGTGGACCGAAACATGAAATTCTCGAGTGAATCCCGTCTGCGAAAGAACAAAAGCAAGCAGGATAACAGCAATTTTTCTCATTTTTTTCCCCATTCGTCTGAAATAGATTGTATCATTTTTCCGATCATTGATCGGAATCTTCGATGATTATAAAGTTAAGGAGCGTCTTTGTAAGGATTGGATCGACTCTCCTGCTTCACCAATCATGATTAAGAAAAACGCAGGATGTTTAATGTCGAGAACGTTCACTCGAATGTATACCAAATAAGAAGCCCGCTCTCCCAAGCGGGCTTCTTGCTTACGACGCCTTTCGTTCCTCCCCAACTGCTGTCTTACGTTATCCCCAATGAGTATGAAACCGTTCTTTCTCTGGCCTGGGGTTTGGAATTCGCCCCAGAAACCGATGATATCTCCCTATCTCTCTACCTTCGTCTGGCGTCGTATACATACCAATAAGATAGTTATTTATCTAAAGGCTAACACATATATAGCAAACTTTTCATTCGATTTAAAGATCCATTTCATCTTTTTTTTCATTTTTTTAATATTCCCCCTCTTGCGGCTCGGCGTGAAAATCCTCCAAATTTACGGCTTACGCCCCATTAAAGAAATGCAGGCTATCGGTCGCAATCCCCCAAAACCAGATCGATCGTTCCGATGACGGCGACTAGATCGGCAATCATGTGTCCGCGGCTCATTTCGGGAAGAGCGGAGAGATTTACGAAAGAAGGCGAGCGTATGCGCATGCGCTTGGGATGTCCGGTTCCATCGCCTACGACATAAAATCCCAGCTCGCCTTTGGGAGCTTCGATGGCATGATAAATCTCGCCTTCAGGCGCTTTGACGCCCTCGGACGCCAAAAGAAAATGATGAATCAGCGCTTCCATCGATCCCTCGATCGTACTCCGTTCGGGAAACGAAATTTTGTTGTCGTCTATCTTAACCGGCCCCTCCGGCAAGCGGTCGAGCGCCTGCTGAATGATGCGGCGGGCCTGCCTCATTTCCTCCATGCGAACCAGGTAGCGATCGAATGTATCTCCGTTCTCCCCGACCGGGATATCAAAATCAATCTCGTCATACGCCAAATAAGGATTATCGCGCCGCAAATCGACGTCGACGCCGCTGCCTCTCAAACAAGCGCCGGTTAGACCGTATTCAATCGCTTTGTCCGCCGAGATCACTCCAACGCCTTCCGTACGCATCCTCCAGATTTTATTGTCAGTCAACAAAGTTTCGTATTCAGTGACTTTACATGCGAAGTCATCGAGGAAATTCCGCACCAATTTCTTGAAATGCGGCGGAACATCGACTGCGACGCCGCCAACTCGCATATAAGAAACCGTGAAGCGCGCCCCGCAGACCGCTTCAAAAATATCGTAAATCACTTCCCTTTCGCGAAACGTATACAGAAACACCGACATTGCGCCGATATCCAGCGCACTGGTTCCCAACCAGAGCAAATGCGACGAAATGCGCGCCAATTCGCAGAGAATGACGCGAAGATATTGAGCGCGGGGCGGCGTCTCAACGCCGATCAACTTTTCCACGGCCATGCAGACTGCCGTGTTGTTTGACATGGGAGACATATAATCCAGCCGGTCGGTATAGGGGATAAATTTATGATACCCCTTGGCCTCGGCCAATTTTTCCATGCCCCGGTGTAAATAGCCGATGTCGGGGACGACATCCACAATTTCCTCGCCGTCTAATTCCAACACCAGCCGCAGCACGCCGTGGGTGCTGGGATGCTGGGGGCCCATATTCAAAACCATATGATCCGGATGAGCCTTTTTTAAAGTCCGGGTAATCTTTTGATCGGTTTGAAATTCGAGTTTATATGGCATGTTCGCCATCCTTGCGCATGCAATGGGCCGTGCTTTTTCCACCCCGCTCGTTTCCGCAAACGACGGCGCAATCGCTACTCGTCCGCCAATTGTTTATTGATATATTCATAGACTTCCTGGCCGCTGACGGGATAATCCTTGCGCAGCGGATGCCCTTCCCAGTCTTCCGGCATAAGAATTCGGCGTAAATCGGGATGTCCTCGAAAAAGAATTCCAAACATATCGAAGCATTCCCGTTCATGCCAATTGGCCCCGCACCAGACGGACATCACTGTGTCAATCTCGGGCGATTGCTCCCAAACCGGCGCTTTCAATCGGATTCGATGCTTCATCTTTGTCGAAAAAAGGTGATAAACAACATGAAAACGCGGTTCTCCCTCCTTCATTTCTTGGAGATGATCAACCGCCGTCAAATCGGAAATCATGTCAAAAACAAGATCGGCATGATCGCGCAGAGCCTTGCATACTTCGACGATTCGATCCGGCTTTACATAAAGCGTCAATTCGCCGCGAAACTCAACAGCCTGGTCAATTGCAATATCGTACAAATTAGCGAGAGCCTTTTGAACCGAATCCAGGGAAGGAGCAACGATGGAAAACATATAATCCTCGACAAATGCTATTTTCTATGAATTCCGTTAATTTCCCTGCATGTGTACGGGAAATTTATCCGCATCTTTCGAATCGGCGCCGACCACCGTTGGCGTCAAATCTTCTCTCTTTTTTCCGAAGATCTTCATATCATTGATCTTACGCTGCAGTTGCATCACGCCGTACAACAAGGCTTCCGGCCGGGGCGGACATCCGGGAACATAAACGTCGACAGGGATTACTTCGTCCACTCCCTGCACGACGCTGTACACGTTGAACATCCCCCCGCTCGATGCGCAGGCCCCCATCGATATCACCCACTTGGGTTCGGTCATCTGCTCATAGATTTTTCGAACGACGGGCGCCATTTTCTTGGTTAACGTGCCCGCCACGATCATTAAATCCGCCTGCCGCGGCGATGCGCGAAACACTTCCGCCCCGAACCGCGCCA
>JAFGTC010000199.1 GCA_016934335.1 Candidatus Omnitrophota bacterium
ATCAAATTACGCTCCCCCTACTCATGGTTGTCAATCGAAATCTATCATATCCACTCTTCTTTTGTCAATAATAAAATCGCTATTTTTATATTTTTTTTCTATCGATATAATTTTTGGCAGGCGGGGTGCGCTTTTAGCCCACCCTACCAGGCTCCCCACTCCCCACTATCCACTATCCCGCATCGACATTGCTCCCGAAATATCATACCATGTGTCTCGTATGATCGCATCGCTTCTTAAAGGAGACCGCTGTTCATGATCGAATCCATTTCCAAAACCTGGCGCGCTTTGACGTTTGTTGCATTTATGACCGTTCTCGCTCTCCTATCGGCCGCTCCCTCTCCGCGCGCCGAGTTCGCCGAACCGCCCCTCAAAATCTGCCTGGTCTCCGGATCGGCGGAATACGAGTCGGACGTCTCGCTTCCCCAATTCAAAGACTATCTGGAAACCCGCTTCAACGTCCAATGCGTCCTGCTCCAGGCGATTGGATTCGAGCAGATTCCCGGCTTGGAAGCCTTGGACGACTGCGACGCGGCCCTATTCTTCACCCGCCGCCTGCGCATCGAAGGCGAACCGCTGGAGCGCATCAAACAATACTGCCTCTCCGGCAAGCCCGTCGTCGCAGTGCGCACCGCCAGCCATGGCTTCCAGAATTGGCTCGACATGGACAAACTCGTTCTGGGCGGCAATTACAACAACCACTTCGGCAACGGCCCCACGCAAAAAGTCTCCGTCGTCGAAGACGCCAGACATCACCCCGTCCTCCACGATATCGGCGAAATCCGCTCGCGATACAGCCTCTACAAAACCGGCCCCATCGCCGCTGACGCAACTCTCCTGATGACCGCCTCCACCCCCGACCATCCCGAATCACAGCCCTCCGCCTGGGTGCGCGAATTCAACGGCGGTCGCGTCTTCTACACCGCCCTCGGCGGCGTGCAGGATTTCGAAAACGCAGCCTTCCGGCGCCTGCTGGCCAACGCCCTGTTTTGGACCGCTCGCCGCGACGTTCAAATGCGCTCCTTGGAAACGCCCCCCAAACGCATCCGCCCCCGGGGAACGCTTCATCTGAAACTGCGCAGCCGCGTCCAGCCCTTCAAAAGCCGGGACGACTGGGACGAAATCTGGATCGAGCGCGACATCCCCGCAGCCCGAACCGCCGTCATCATCTGCGACATGTGGGACAAACACTGGTGCGACGGCGCCACCGAACGCTGCGCAGCCATAGCCCCCGAAATGAATCGCGTCGTCTGCGCCCTGCGCGACGCCGGCGTCCAGATCCTTCACGCCCCCTCCGAAACGCTGTTCTTCTATGACGACTGGCCCCAGCGCCGCCGCGTGAAAAACGCTCCGCAGTCTCCCCTCCCCGATCCCTTGGATCTTCCCGCTCATCCCCTGCCCATCGACGATTCGGACGGCGGCTGCGATACGGCCCAAAAACCCTGGTACGCCGCCTGGACCCGCCAAACCCCATTGATCGACATCGGCGAATACGACGGCATATCCGACAACGGCCGTGAAATCTACAATTTCCTCCAGCAGGAAAGCATCGACACGATTTTCATTATGGGCGTGCACACCAACATGTGCATTCTGGGACGCTCCTTCGCCATCCGCCAAATGACGCGCTGGGGCAAGCAGTGCATTCTCGTGCGCGACCTCACTGACGCCATGTACGATCCCAACGATCCCCCCTACGTACCCCACGAAGAGGGAACCGAACTGGTCATCCGTCACATCGAGAAATATTGGTGCCCGACCATCTCCAGCGACGATCTCATCGCCGGTCTGCCGGACCTCCGATGAAGATTCAAAATTATATTGCCAAAATATGAGATTTAGTCTAAGGTAATGGAATGATATGTTTTGCATGAATGCATGTGTGGAGAGAATGCGACACATAAATCAAATCTGACACATCTTTTTTTGTTTCTTTCCTCAATTTCTTTAATCAATGAATAGGCCCGCCCAGTGTTGGGGATATCTTTCTTTACAGCATTGTCATGCTGGATGGGAGGGAGGTGATCTTATTGATGGATAGCCCATGTTGATTGCATATCACAGTGCATTGCTTTCTTGTTCTGATTTGTACGGCAAAGAACGTTCTAAAATATGGAGGAAATTAACATGTTGTGCGGAAGCCCGAAATTCACGTTTTTTATCTGTGCTGTTTTCATTTGTATTTCTCTTCCAGGATGGGCGGGTAAAGCTCCCAATGCGACTTTCCCTGAACAAATGCCTCCCGAGTATGACAATATGCAAGGGATTCTGGTCGCGTGGCTCCCTCTGGGCCCTTTGCCTGAAGGCCCCATATCCACTCTGACCCGCGAACAAATAGCGACTCTCAATAAACAAAGCGTTTCAGAAAAATATAATCAAGGGCATAAACTAGGCCATATCTTTAACAAGAATGTGATTGAGAAGATCAAATTAAAAAAAGGCGCAGGCAGTCCGGATATAGATATCCCGGACGGCGGCGTCTATCCGTATCATTATATTATGTTGGATCTGGTCAAAGCCATAATCGATTCGGGGGCCGTCGCGCATGTCGTCGTCGATACTCCTTTTTTTCAATCAAAGATAGAAAATTTTTTGATTGCCTGCGGCTTCAAACTCCATGATTTGAAAAAAATCGTTTTTCATTACTTTTGGTTGGACAGCATCTGGATTCGCGATTACGGCCCTTGGATCATGAAAACTCATAACTGGCTTTCCGTAATCGACTCCCAATATTTCCCTTCTCGGTATATGGATGATATGTTTCCAAACTCTTTCTCGGAAAAATTTCATCTCCCCTGCACCAAATTTGATTCGGTCTACACCGAAGGAGGAAATATTCTGACAGACGGCCTCGGGAGAGGATTTTCGACGCAGATTATATTGGATAACAATCCCGGTCTTTTATACGATGATGCAACGAGTCTGTTTGAAGATGCATTGAATCTCGATGAGTTTGTTTTTATGCCCGGCGAGTTTCCTGATGAGTTGGACGGCGGACTAGCCGCTTTAGGCGGAACCTGCCACATCGATATGGGCCTAAAACTCCTGTCGGACACAAAAGTAATGATCGGTGATTTTCTTAGTAACGGTCCGGAAAAAGCATTTCTCGACGCCTGGGCGGAATGGTTCGAAACGAATCTCAATCCCAATGGTGATCCGTATGAAGTGCATCGCGTCTATGGAGCGACGTATGACTATACCGTTTATTCTTACCTAAATTCCATCATAATCAACAAAAGCATCATCGTCCCTCAATTTGGAGACGCCCTCGGAGACGCCGCCGCTATTCAATCGTATAAAAATGCCATGCCGAACTATAAGATCATCGGCGTGCGATCCGAATTTCTCGCTCCTCTCAGCGGTGGATTGCATTGTATAAGCAAAGAAATCCCGAATGGCATTTTGAAATCTGAGGACTCGGAAATGGCGCCGGTTGTCATCGGCGCGGATGAAGCAGACCGTGTAAATCATGATGACTTAGTCTGGATCAATGATCTAATCGGAGATTTTCATCTTTATACGGCGTATCAAGATGCATCCGCTACATCCCCCGCCGTGATGGCGGACACACTGGGATATAGCGTAGGCGCAGATAATCCAGATAATTTTATTGTTCAACAGCCCGATTATTCGAACTTCTATTATCTGAATCCTTATAACAACATTGTTGTTTCCTACCCGTCTTACGGTTTACTTATGTTCGATTTCCCCGGCGATAGAATGCTGCGGAATGAACTGCTATTCCCCGATGATCCTAAAACCGCCATTCAGCAGGCGATTTACATGAATCCCGAAATATTAGTAATCAGCGTTGGAACATTGGATTTAGCTGCTTGGAATGGATATATGAATACGTCGGAAGACTATTTTGAATCCATTGTTGAAGGCATCCTGTACCAAGTATCGTCTATACAGCAAGAGAATCCGGATGCAAAAATTGTATTCACGACGCCATTTGATCTGGGAGCGATATATATCGGATTATACAAATTAATGGGTGCAGAGCCTTTGCCCCAAGATGTCGAGGAAGACCAATATGCCACGTCTTACGCCGATATTATCAATGATGTCGCAACGGATGCTTCCAACCTTGGATTAAATATCGCTGTGGCGGATTTCACTGAATTGCATAAACAGATTGCGACTTTAGAGGGAATATCGTTAGGTAATTTACCAGGTCCAGTTAACATTCTTTGGTTCCTGCCACCGTCACCATTAGTAACGGATAATCTGTTGATGACCGATCTTTTGAGCTCCATTCATGCGTATGTCGTGATAGATGCTATCAATGAACATTATGGCGTAAATCTTCCTCTGCCTGATCTTGCATCAAAACTGCCGCCATTAAATAGTACGATAGGATCTAACTAACAACAAATTGAGAAGCCGGCATTGGAGAAAACAAGATGTTCAACGGGGGAAATTTGAATGATTGAGGTTATAGGTTGACGCGGCGCGCGCTCTGCCGGTAGATCGGCGCGAAATGCGCGCAGGCTTGTTCGATCCGCTCGAAATACGCCCGGCATCGCCGCCGCTGTTCATCCGCCTGATCGGGCGGCGCATCCCAAAACGAGGGGCGGCTGATCTCCACCAGCAGCCGCTCCAGCGCCGTCTGCAGCTCGTGGTACAGCCTATGCCCTTCTTCGATCTCGCCCCGCGCCTTCCGCGCATGATCCAGCGCCGCCCCTTCCTCCAATTCACGCAAAGCGCACCGCGCCGTTTGCCCGCAATGTTCGATATGCTCCGCGACCGCAATCAAATCCTTTTGGATCTTAGTCCGATTGCGTTCCGGGCGCTCCCGTTCAAAAAACGCTCCCGCGTCGATCGGCTTTGTACAGAATGTTCGAATCGCCTCGCGCAGCGTCATGCTCTCCGTTCCCCGGATTCTCACCCCCCCTTCGCTGGCGTCGATGCAGCGCGCCGGCGCATCCTGAATCAGCCGCTCCAGCAGCCGCAGCGATTCGTAAAAATTGGGCGACGTGGGATAACGCCCGCCGTCGACGCCCTCCACCTCGATCGCTTGGATGACGTCCTGCGCATCGCCCCGCCGGTACGTCAGAGTGCGCTGATCCGGCTCGTAGAACGTCTCCGAGCGCAGGGCGCCGCCCGCCGCATGCGACGGCCCCTCCTCCCGGGCGAAGCACAGATCCAGCCCGGCAAACACGATGGGATCGCACCCCATAAGAACCGCCATGTTGAATGCAGCCAGCGCCACATTGGTGCTGTGCGGCAGGGCGTCATCTCCGCTCAGCGGAAGGCCCTCGATATAGCGGCGCCAGTCATGGTTGCGGTTGGGCATGCAGATTTTCGGCCCTGTAAATCGCGCGCAGATGTCAGGCGAGATCTGCGGATCGAAGATCAGCCCGGGCAGCGGTCGATCCGGCAGCCCCTCGAAATGTGATCGATTGAGCTCCGTGGGATCCTTCACAACCGCGAAAGGCGCGTCGATTCCATGCTCCATGAGCGTGCTCAGGCTGGTATCCACCGCGAAGATCCAGGCCGATCCCTGCGCCTCCGCCAGATCTTCCAGATTGCGGTCCAGCGACGGCCCTGCCGCGACGATGATTCCCGGCTGTCCCGCCGCCAGCCCCTTCACTTCACTTGGCGAGAAAGATTCAACCGCCGCCGGGATATTCCGGATGATCTGTTCCTGGCGGCGCGCTCCGGTCTCCTCCATGTATCGCAGAATCCCCTCGCGCCGCTGCTGCAGCGCCTGCAGATTTTTCTTAAGAAACTCGAAGATCGCCGGCGAGTATACGTCCATGAAGGGCAAGGGCAGCAGCGACAAGTCGCAGGCCAGCAGCGGTTCGATCAGGTTCTGCATCGACCGCTCAAACGCCCTCTCGTCGCACCCGATGATCACTTCCAGGCGCTTGGCCTCCCCCAAGGGGCGAAGATCGACGCAGAAGAGCGAGGTCTTGAACAACTCCGGCTCCGGTTCGAAGACGATCACCGCCTCCACCTTCCCGCCGTGCGCTTTGACCCATTCCAACACGTGATATCCCAGCCCCCAGCCCAGGATCAGAACCACCGCCCCGGCCGGGGGCGTCTGCGCCGCCGCCCAGCGCTTCGCCTCGCGCACCGGATCGTACCGGCTGTGCAGAAAAACGTCCCGCCTTCTGACCGAGACCGACGCGGTATGCACACCGCTTTCGCACATTGTAAGCGTCGGCCGCAGCTCGCCGGGATAAATTTGATGCGCTTCAATTCTCTCCGCCAATGCCCCGAAGCGGCCGGCCAGAAACTCCAGGTTCGATGCGCGCAGGTTGTGCTTCATAGAAATAATCCAATTTCAAATCTCGATGCGCGAAGGCGCGCGGGTGCGTATTTTAAGCGCGCGCCCCTCAGATCAGCGTTCTCGAATCCGCTCTCCGGCATCCGACGACCTTGATTCGCCCGTCTCCGTAAATCTCCACGATCGCGTAGGCGCTGTTCTCCCGCCCGCTCCCCTCGATCATCCCCTTCAGCGTATAATAGGGAATCCCGCCGATCCGGCTGAACCGCCCGGCGTGATGATGCCCCTGAAAGACGGCGTGCGCTCGCCCCGACTCTTCCAAAACGCGCCGAACCTGCTCCGCGTTCCTGACGAATACATCGCCCTCTCCGTCCAGCAGCTGATGCACGAAAACGACCGCCGGTTTCTTCGACGCACCCAACTCCTCCCTTAGCCACTCCAGTTCGTCGGGAGGGATGTTGGCATCCTTCCAATCGAAATTCCCGTGGTCGTAATCCGCCCCGTCCGCCCGGTAATTCGCGTCGAGAACGATGAACCGAAACCCGCGGCGCTCGAACGAATAATACAGGCGCTCGTCCGTCGCCGCCGCATTCTCGATCAATGATAAAAACTGCTTTTTGGATAGGCTGTCAAAATCGTGGTTGCCCCCGGCGTGATAGCGCGGCCCCTGAAAGCGTTGAAATTCCCGCTCGATGTCGCGCAGGTAGCCCATGGTCTTGGCTTCGTCCGGCGGCGAATCCTGATCCTTGAAATCCCCCAACTCGATCAAAAAATCGGTGCGCTGTTCGTTCATCAGCTGCGCGCATTCCCCCATCTTCCGCCGCGACTCGCAGTAGAACCGCGTCCCCCGCGCGTCGGCGTCGGCGTAATGAGCGTCCGTAACCATCCCGAACCGAATCAGCGGCCTTACATCCGCCTGCCCCGCACTCGCCTGCCCCGCACTCGCCTGCCCCGCGTTCCCTGCGCCCAGCGATAAAACGCCCAGCGCCGCCCCGCCCAAAAATTCCCGACGCCCGACAAGCATCTCCCCGCCCTGCAAATTTCGTTTCTTCATAGCCCGCTCCAAAAACAAATTCCCCCCATCATACCAACCTCCCTTCCAAAACGAAAGCAAACGCACCGGCCTCCCTCAAAAGTCGATTTTTTTGTAAATTTTTTATTGTCAAGCGTCGCTAAAACATGATATGGTTATTGTAATTAAAAAATCGGCTGTCGGCGAAAGGGGGGGATTGTTTCCATGAGGGAAGAAATACAAAATCTTCTAGATCAGTATACGAGATGGCTTAAAGATAAAACAATCCTTAAGCAGATTGATGATCAGTGGGTTGAAATCACAACTCCCCACTTGGATCGGCATAACGATTCTTTGCAGATTTACGCGAAACGAGAAAAAAACGGTTTTCTTCTTACAGATGACGGCTATATAATCAACGACCTGGCAAGTTCGGGATGCGCTATCGATGCGTCGCCAAAACGGAAAGAATTGTTGAAAATCACCCTGGCGGGTTTCGGCGTTAAACTGGATGGCGACTGCTTGATCGTCCATGCCGCCCCCGATAATTTTCCTCTGCGAAAACATAATTTAATACAAGCCATGCTTTCCGTGAATGATCTTTTTTACTTGGCTTCTCCATATGTCTCCAGTCTTTTTTTGAAGATGTGATGCAATGGATGGACGCGTCCGATATTCGATATACGCCCAAAGTAAAATTTGCGGGAAAAACGGGTTTCGATCATCTCTTTCATTTCGTCATTCCCAAATCTCGCCGGCAGCCGGAGCGAATACTGCAAACTATCAATAATCCCAAGAAAGACGCCGCTCAGGCGCTTGTCTTCCAATGGTTGGATACAAGAGAAACCCGCCCGCCTGATTCAAAACTCTATGCGTTCTTGAACGATTCGAATGCACCAATCGCCCCATCGGTTCTTGATGCGCTGCAAAATTACGACGCCGTCCCCGTGCCCTGGTCGAAACGCGAAAGCGCACGAGAAGAATTAGCGGCATAAATAACCCAAGCAGGCGAATCCTCAAAGCAAAGCGCAACTCCGCCATGATGCATTCTCTAGACCGTTCGCCAAAATGATTTTATTGATAGTATGATCTATAAGCCTGACTGGCGAAATCAATACCCGGAGTTGCTCATGCTTTTTAAATCGTTTTCGAATCCATTCGCTTTTCTTCTTCTCACTCTATCGGTCGCGCATCCGCTCTATGCCTCCGAACCGGATTATTCGTTCGACGGCAAAATCTCCCGGGAGGTTTTGTGCAACTATCTGGCTCGATCCACAACATTCGGGGAATTGCTCAATTCGGATCTGACCGAAAAATTTCTGGGCGGCGATGTGGATGACAATATCCGCATGCTGACCGGCATGGGAGCGAAATTCGCGGGACGATCGATCTACATGTGGGGCGACGAAACCCGCCTGGAAAGCCTGCTGGCCAGCGGGCAAATCGTCGCCCGAAAAATCCACGACGCCGACCCGGACGTCATTCTGCAAGCGGCCGTCTTTGAAATCGTCACCGCGCAGGTCAATCAAATTCCCATCCCCGCATGGGTGTTTGAAGATTTCGATCAATCTCCCGAAACGCGCAATTTCAAATATGAGGCCATGCTCTATCCCGAAGGACATCGCGTGAACCATTGGGGGCCGGACGCCTCCGTCCCCGATATGAGCCGCCTTGAAACTCGCATGTGGTTTTATTATCTGACCGCCCGCTACATCGACATCGGCGTTGAATGCATTCATTTCGGGCAGGTGGAACTTATGGATGACAACGATCCGGATCGCGCTTATTGGAGCGATATGCTCACCCGATGCCGCCGATACGCCTCCCAACACGCCCGCCGCCGTCTGCTCCTGTGCGACGCGCATGTCCCCAGCGGCGGGATCGTACTGCCCGACGGCCGACTGCTGTTCGATTTTCATTCCTTCCCCCTGCGCATCGAAGAGATTCCCGGCAAACCCGAACACGCCGTGCTCAAACTTGGCTACAGGGACAGCCTTTTCAAGCGCAGCAAAGGCGGCGTAACTCCCAGCGGATGGCGATGCGACAGCTTGCCTTATATCGTTGAATTGGATAATTTCGGTGGCAGCGGCCATGAAGGAGAAAATTACGGCGGCCACTGGTGCTGGGGATACGATGAAATCACTTGGTTCGCCAACCAAAGCCAAAACTACCGCGATCTGTGGCTGCATTACGCCTGGAACTGGATCCGGAAAAACGATCCCAACGGCTATCTGCAGATGCCGGCCGGCCGCGTACTATACCGGGAAGTGAATGGGCGCAACTGGTACTGGGCGAACCGCCCCAGTGATAAAGTTCCCGGCGGCTTCAATCAGGAAGAAACGATAAAATGGATTTGGGAAAACGATTCGTAATCCGCATAGTGAGATGAATCCGCCATGGCCGGCCTCGCATCGCGCAGGCCGGCCTCAAACCGGATCGCCCCGCCGCACTCCCCGATCCACGATAACGATGCACTGAACTTGACATATATACATAAATCTCCTAAAGATAGTTTTATATATAAAACTGCCTGTTTTGCATTTGCTAAATATGTAATATTTCGGGCGCTAAAAATAATTTGATCAAATTGAGTGCAGAAATAGCGAACTCCTCTGATGGTGCAAATGTAAAAATCTGTAAATTTTAGAGGAATGTATAAAGCCGACGCCTTTGATTTTCAGGAGCCGTAAATGAACGCCGTTCGCTCAACTGATTATCTTGATAGTTTATTAAGAGAATGACGAAGCGGTAAAAAGTCCACCAAGTAATTTTCTCCTAATTTCAGCATCAGCATTCGCTGTTGCGCCTGTCTGACCTGTTTCA
>JAFGTC010000200.1 GCA_016934335.1 Candidatus Omnitrophota bacterium
CGAATAACGGCCGTTCACGCTTAACTCCGCTTTTCGACGCCGCGCATTTTTTTTCTTCATAACTGAACAAAAGTTCACTTCTGGCCCGTTTCTTGCAGTATTGCCGTGGGGCGTCTTCCGGATGCGCTCCCGCAGCGCTTCAAAATGGTTTTTACCCTTGATAGACGGGGGTCAACGAGCTTTTTCTCTCGAAAACTCTAAAAAGAGAAAATGGCCGAAATGGAGGAAAACATGTCAGAAACATCGGTTTTAGATCAAAAAATAGGGTCGGCCTTCCAAGTTTGCATCGAAAAACTCGCCGATCGGCTGTTGGATAATTTCAACGCCAACGACAACGAATCGCTGTCCCTCTTTCGCTTGTTCTGCAATGCGGTGCGCGCTCGTTTTCAATGGCTCAAAAAACTTGTTGACGAAGTATTTCCGCCGCTTAAGCCGGCGGCCCGGGCCGATCGCGGTTCATCGCAGAAAAAATCGAACGGCGGGAAGCAGGAAGCCGGCAAAATGGAAGCCGGCAAAATGGACGACGCCCAAATCGACGACGCTCTCAAGGATCTCAACCTGAACGGCGCCCAATCCCAAAGCCCGCTTCGGCCTCAAGACCTGAATAACGGGCTGGTTTGCCGCTCCTGAACGCCGCCTAGCCGCCGGAGGCGCGCTTTCGCTCCGGCGTGGATCTACTCCGACGGCGAAATTTCAGGTACGATACCCCTGATTATTCGGGGTAGAGGGAAAGGTATGTCTGAAAATAACCCAAAAACCGTCACGATCAGCGCTCAGGAGCTTGATGACCTGCGCTCGCGCCTCTTCGACGCCGAAGAACACCGCAAAGGGCTTCTCCAACACGCTCACAACCTGGAAGAGATGCTGAGCCGCAAAGAAGAAAACATCGCCGGCTTTATTCAGCACTTGGGCAATCTCGAACATCTGCTCAACGAGAAAGACGGCGACTTGCAGCAGCATCGAGCCAAATTGAAAGAACTGGAGGCGCGCTGCTACCGGTTGGAGCAGCGGCTGAACGAGTATGAGACTGATTCATAAACTGAAATCCACCCCCTCCATTCCCCATTCCGGCGCCGATTACGAACGCATGGCCGATCGCGAGCGCGCCTTATGGGGCGTCGAAAAAGGCGGCCGGCGCCTGTCCTGGTTCGATTCGCCCCTCCTGGCCCGCTATATCAACCGCTGGATCACCGGCTCTCCCAAACAGGATTGGCTGGATTACGTTAAAATCCGCTGCGCCCAAAAGCCCGCCCCGCGCGGTCTGAACGTGGGATGCGGCCAGGGCGAACTCGAGCGCCTCATCATCCGCCGCCGCGTCGCCGAATGCATGGACGGCTTCGACATCAGCCCCGCGGCGGTCGAAATCGCCCGAAAAAAGGCGGACGAAGAAGGCTTCGGCGACCGCATCCATTATTTTACCGCCGACGCCAACGCCATCGAACAATCCAATCTTCCCCGCGATTACGACATCGTCTTCGCATCGATGTCCCTGCATCATTTCGTCCGCCTGGAGCATTGCCTCGATCATCTCAACCGGCGGCTGGCCCCCCGCGGCCTGCTTATCGTCAACGAATTCGTCGGCCCCGACCGCTTCCAATGGACCGGCGATCAGTTGAATGCGGTCAATCGCCTGCTGGACTGCTTTCCCCGCGAATTGAAAGCCAATCTGCGCAATCCCGGCGAAATCAAGAATCGAGTGGTGCGCCCCTCGCTGAAATATATGAAGGAGCACATGGCCTTCGAAGCCGTCTGTTCGCAAAGAATCCTGCCCGCGCTCCGGGAGCGCTTCCACATCCTCGAACAGCGCGACTACGGCGGAACCGTCCTGCAACTGCTTTTCGAAGCGATTATGGGAAATTTTGACGAAGAAGAATGCCGCGAACACGCCGTCCTGGTGCAAATGGCCGCCGTCGCCGAAGAACTCCTGCTGAAATCCGGCGCGCTTCCCCACGATCATACGTTGATTATCGCCCGAAAAAAATCCTGAAATCCGGATTCCGCGCCGCCGTCCAGCAGAAGCCGTCTTGGTTTGAAAATGATTTTTTCAATCGATTCGTTGTCCGGTCCGCCGGATCATTCGTCCTCCCATCGCTGAGAGCGCGTGCCGAAAAGAAGATTCCCGTTGCCCCACACGGTTCCTTTCACCAGGAAAAAATATTTTTGCTGGAGAATCTCGAGAAGTTCATCCCCGAGGGCGACCGTGTTTCCGTAAGCGTTCAAATTGGAATAGGCGATGGTGCGGAACGACTTGGATTCCAGTTTGTCGCGATTTTCTAAAATCTCGTTTTGACGGCCCGCAAAAAGCCATTGTTCATCCTTCATGGGAAAGACCGTCGGCAGCAGAAATCCGCGCAGCGGCATGTCGATCAAGACGGCCTCCGCCTGCCGCAGCGTCTTCACGGGATTGGCGTTGGGCGCCGTGACGCGCTCCAGATCGACGTTCGTCGTCGCCGAAGCGTAAATCAGAAAGAAGGCCAGCGCCCAGCTGACCAGCGGCGTAGAGCGGGGCGACGCCCGCAGCAGCGAAGCCGCCGCGCAGGCCATAAACGGCCAGGTCATGCACAGGTAGCGGCTGGTCATGGCGTGCGCCGGCGATAAGAAACTCAGATACAGCGCAGCCGTGGCGGACGTCGTCCAGATTAGGAAGAAATACAGGGGAAATTCACGGGCGCGTTCGGCGATCCATTTCGGCTGCCAGAGTCGAAGCCGGTTGGCCAGATGCAGCAGAAATATAACGGCGGCGGCGCCAAAGAATAAGCGCGTAACGATCCCCGTCAAAAACGACGCTCCCCAAAAAAACGACAGCGCCGTCCAGACCTGCTGCCGGCGAACGGGGAATTTCTCCCAATCGAAGGGCTGGGCCTGCAGTTTGGCTCGCGCGAACACGGGCTGCGGATTCCCGAAAATCAAATAAAAGAGCGCCAGGCCCAGCGCCAGCGAGCCGATCGCGGCGCACCAGGATTTCCAGCCGATGGAGCGGAAAAAGAAGAGAAGATACGTCCCGCAGCCCGCCATCAGCAGCGCAAAATGAAAATGGGTCAGCAGCCCCAGCGCGCTGATCGCGGCCAGACTCGCGCAGTCCGCGATGTTCACGCTTTTCCCCCGGCGGCTGACGGCCAGGGTGCGCCATATCAAAAGAAGGCCCAGCAGAGTCATCAAGTCGTATTGGCGGGCCATAAGCGACAAGCCGGCGGCGGCGGGAGCGGCGAACCAGATGAGGGATGTCGCCCACGCCGTTACCGCATCGCACCCGCAGTCTTTCACGATCCGGAACAAAAGAATCGAGGCGGCCGCGGCCAGGAAAGCATTCAGCAGAGGCCCCGTCCAAACATGCGTGCCGAAGATCAACATCCAAAGATGAAGCAGCCAGAAATACAGAGGCGGGTGAATATCCTGCCGCTTCAAGCCCGAATAGATCTCCGCAAAACAGAAGGGATGGTCATAAAAAAGAAACTGCCGCCAGTTCTTGGCCGGCGTCCATTGTTTATAGATTTGGCTGCCGGGCGTCGACGCCTGAGCGAAGTCGTTGTGCTTGCCCGCCGCCGCCAGATAGGCGATCGAGCCGTCATGCGTCATCGAGGCGATGGCGAAGGTGTGATAAAGCCGAATCCCGAAAGCCAGGGCGAACAAGCCGGCGATCGCCGCTTTGATCCATATCGATTCATCGATTCGTAAATATTTCATGGCATTGTGTGCTAGTCGCGCTTCCGGTGAATTTTCAAGAAAAGTCCGCGATCAATTTCGCACAAAAACGGGATGATATCAACCGGGCCGCACGGCGCGGCGCCGGCGAAGGAGCGGGCGCGTGGATTCCCCGCGCATCGCCGCCGCGGGAGATGAAATCGCTTCAAAAATGAAATCCCCTCAAAAGGCGGGTGGATGTTATTCCTTCTCCAGTTCCCAATCGAAGCGGCTGAAGATGGTTTGTTCGCCGCATTCCTGTTTGATCTCCTGCGTAAGATCGTCCGTGTTGAAGGGGAGTTTGGCGATAAAAAGGCAGCGGAACCGGCCGGTTTCCCGGCTGCGCCGGAGTTTGATGATCATGAAATCGAATCGTTTGGCAATATCTCGAAACGCCTTGTCGACTTTGATGGGATCGTTGCTGTCGATGCGCAGCTGCCACCGGTGATGATACGCGCTTTTGTTAAGCGCCATTACATAGAGCAGAATGTATATGAAGCCGGTCACCGTGAACGCCAACTTGTAGTTTTCCAAGCCGGACGCCATACCCAGTCCGATCAGCACGAAAATAATCGACAGATCGAACGGATTTCGCAAGGCGGTTCGGTAGCGAACGAAACTTCCCAATCCCACCAATCCGAAGGCGCGCTCCAGGCTGCCTTGAATGAGCACCACCATGATGGCTCCCGCCACGCAGATCAGAATCTGCGTGTTGCGCATTTCCCGGTCGGAGACCGGGCCGGTGCTTTCAATGTGGCGTTTGGGATGATAGGCGATCAGTGTTCCTAAAATCGCCGCCACGCTCAAGGATACGAGAATTTGCAAATAAGAAAGCTCTTCGTGATATTGCACGGATAGGGGATTGCTGGCCGCCGATGAGAAGAGATTCGTTAATGCGCCGCCGATGGAATCGAGGAGAGCGCTGCTGGCGCTCGGGATAGTTTCACTGTTCATTGTTAGCCAATCGTTGTATGTTTTTCTTTTTTATATCAAGTAAACAATTCGTTGTTCTTGTCTCTTTCCGCATGGCGCTCCCGGCCGTCGAGTTTCAGCGATTTTTTCGGCCGGTTCGCCGCCATGCGGCTCTGTCTTATTGTCGCCGATGACGGAGCGCTATTAAAGCGGCGTTTCGCGATTCTTTAAAGACGATCATCCTCTTCCGGGATTAAAATCGTACTTCGAGTTGAAAAAGGAGTTCATTGTTGTTGATATCGGGGCCGCCGGTATCCTCTTCATTCAAAGCGTATTCCGCCCGGAAACTGACGTTGTCGACCAATTCGGCGATCACCGCGAACAGCCACTGCTCGCGATCCCAGGTCAGCGAGCCATTGCGCATATACGCCTGTGGAGTCAAATTCGCATCCAATTCGCTGTAGCGCACCAGAGGCCGGATGGAATTCAAGTAGCGCATCCCTTCAATGTCGAATTTATACGATAGTTCGGTGTACCAGGAGAAACGCTCCATTTCGCCGTCCCGCCCTCCGATGGCTTGGGCGAAAAAGTCCCATTCATCGATTTTGTAATCCAAATTGACGCCCGCCAATTCTTTGTCATTATCCGTCGAGAAGCCGTATCCGGGCGCGTCGGTTTGAAGAAATGTTACGTCGTCTTCGGACAATTCGCCGCTCAATCCAAAACCCATCAAATCCAGCCTGCCGTATTGATCGAAGTCGAGATCGAGCCCGATTCCCAAACTGACTTCCTTGTCGCCGTTCATATCGTACTCGGTGTCGTTGTCGCTGATCATTTCGGCCGAATCATCTTCCCCCAACCGACGGTCGTCTAAGGCGGTCCCGTTGGTGACGGAAAGATAAGTATAGAAGGGGTCGTATTGCGTCTTCCAGGTCGCTCCCAGAACGCGGCCTCGCCAAAAGGCGATGCCCGTCAGCGGATAGGCCTCCGTATAGCGGCCGGGGCGGAAAAAGCGATCCTGCAGCCCCACGCGCAGTTCGGAGTTTAGAGGAAGCTCTTCGAAATCGACATACGCCTCCACCAGCCCTTCATCCTCGCCGTCGATGTCATAGCGGGTGTGCAGGCGGATGTTGTTTTTGAAATCCGCGTCCAGATAAATGGCCAATTCGTCGGTATGAAAAGATCCTCCCGGATGCTCCGTGCGAGCGGAGGGCAGCAGAGATTCATTTTCCGAATCGAAATACTCGAATTGGACGCGCCCGCCCAACCGGAACTTTTCGCCCGCCATGGAGGGAAGCCATTCGATGCCTTTCTGTTTTTTCTCGTCGTCCGCCGCCGGCTCTTCCTCGGCCTTTTGATCCTTCTTATCGTCTTTTTTCGGCGCCTCTACTTTGCCCTGGTCTTCTTTTTTTGAGGAATCGCCGGCTTTCTTTTTCTTTTTTTCTTCGTCCTTCGCTTCTTTCTCTTCCGGCTCTTTGACGCCTTCCAACTTATCCAGCCGTTCTTGCATCTGTTTGACTAAGTCGCGCAGGGCTTTGTTTTCTTCTTCCAATTTCTGAACGCGTTTTTCGACGGCTTCTTCCTCCTGCGCCCGGACCGGCAAGGCCGACATCGTAAAACATCCGATCAATCCCATGAAAAACAAAGTCGAGATGCATGCACTGAACGGTTTCATAAGTTCACCATATACCACTTTCTGCTTTTGAAAAAGTTTGCCTTGAAATTCAACTCCGGCGAAAGATCGATCCATCGCCGTGATGATTCTTCCCTATGATGCGGCTCGCTTCGTTCCATCGAATGGGAGACCAACGCATCGCAATCGGCAAGACACACAAATCTCATCCTGACATATTACTAATATTAGGTAATTTTTGCAGTAATGTCAGGATGTTTCACGGTCAAAGTTGCAACTTTTTACTGATCCTGACTCTAAAATAGAATAATTGTCTCTGTTTCATTCGATCAACGTTTTGTCCCGATTCTCCAGTCTCTTTCTTTTCAGATCGCATAATAAAACGCCGGCGCGCCGCCGCACCCTTTGCGATACGGATGTTCCTGTTTATCGTATACGCATGGCGGCGCCCCCCGATTGCCGCATAAAGCCCTGGCGCGATCAAGACGGCGTCGATCCTGCTTGGAATAATCCTCTCGAGCCGACCGTGTTCAAAAGCCTGCGCCGGGATCGGGGCGTCAATGAAAGTGAGCGTAACGATGTTGAAAAATCTGGAAGCGGTTCCCGAGAGCGTTCGTTCGACGATCAAAGATTATTTCTCTAAGTTCATCAACATTTTTCCCGATAAGATCGATTCGATTTATCTCTACGGCAGCGTCATCACGGAGGATTTCCGGCCGGAGCAGTCGGACGTCAATTCCATGGTTCTGTTCGATTCGTTTGAGTCGAAGGAAATCGGCGCGCTTCGCTCCGTCGTGCGCGGGGGATTGAAAAAGCGCATCATCGCGCCCTTGTGCCTGTCAGTGGAAACCTTTCGCCGGTCGGCGGATGTCTTCCCGCTGGAATTCATTGAAATCAAAGATAAGCATCTCTGCCTGTACGGAGACTGCGATCATGTGAACGAACTGGACATTCCCCGCGAGCATCTGCGCGCCAAAATCGAAGAGCAGATCAAAGGGAAGTTGATCCGCCTGCGCCAGGTTTATATGGAGCATCAGGGATTGGACCGCGAGTTGGCCGACGTCCTGGTGGAGGCTCAGCGGCAGTTGTTCCCCGTTTTTCGAAATCTTCTGCGCTTTCTTGGCATGGATTCTCCGCCGGTCTCCAAAGATGAAATTTTGAGTAAACTGGAGAGCCGCACTCAATTCGCTCTGCTGCCCTGCCGGCAGGTTTGGGAGCACATGACCGGTCGAGCCTCCATCAAAAGCCGCACGCTGGCGGTTTACAACGACTATATCGATGTTTTGTTGAAACTGGCGCAGGTCATTGATCGCATGGAGGCTTGATGGTTATGCCTTGGGAGAAAAATCGTTCGAGGAGCGCCGTGGTGAAATCGACTCCGAAAATACTTGTCGCCAAAACGTTCGCCGCCAAATTATTCATCGCCAGATTATTCATCGCCAAGTTATTCATCATTTGTCTGTTGTTGACGGCGGCCGCCGCGCAGGCCGCGAAGACGCCCTGGCCCAAGCCGGAGGCTTATGTCTCCGATTTCGCCGGCGTCATCTCCGGGCGGGAGGAAGCTCTTCTCAACCAGCTGGCGGCGACCTTGGAGAAGAAAACAAACGTGCAGCTGGCGATTGTCGCTATTGAAAGCTTGCAGGATCGCGGATTCGGTACGATTGAAGAAGCGGCGGTCGACCTGTTTGAACAGTGGGGCATAGGTCAAAAAGAGACCAACGAAGGCCTGCTGATCTTAACGGCTTTGAAGGAGCGCAAATGGCGCGTTGAAGTGGGATACGGTTTGGAAGGCGTCATCCCCGACGTCATCGCCTCCCGATTGGGGCGGACTCTGCTGGTCGACGCCTTTCGGGCGGGGCGCTACGGGCAGGGATTGTACGATCTCTCCATCGCCCTGACGGCGCGAATCGCCGAAGAGCGCAACATCCCTTTGAGCGAATTCCAACTCGACGCGGCCGCTGTGCAGCGCGCCGAACAGGCGCGCTCGAAAGCCGGGCGAGGCGGATCGGCGGGGGGGATTCTGCCGATTATATTCGGCATTGTCATGTTCATCTTCTTCATCAAAAATCCAAAGTTGTTTCTGCTTTACATGCTTTTCGGCGGCGGGCGGCATAACAGCCGCTGGGGCGGCGGTTCGCATTTCGGCGGGGGCTTCGGCGGAGGGAGCAGTTTCG
Source organism: Candidatus Omnitrophota bacterium (assembly GCA_016934335.1). GTDB lineage: Bacteria > Hinthialibacterota > Hinthialibacteria > Hinthialibacterales > Hinthialibacteraceae > JAFGTC01. The sequence continues at coordinate 8,401 of JAFGTC010000200.1, forward strand.
GCGGCGGCGGATTCGGGGGCTTCGGCGGCGGCATGTCCGGTGGAGGCGGGGCCAGCGGCGGCTGGTGAATGATCGAAGCGCCTTCTCCTTTTATTCGCTGCGAAGGGCGTTGATCAGATCTTTGCGCGCCGCCATGCGGGTCGCCCCGAAAATCCAAATCAGCCCCGATGCAATCATGACGCAAAGCAGGATGCCCAGCGAGGCGATCGGCAGAACCTCCATGCGAGACTGCATGGCGGGAGCGATGGCCGTAAAGCCGGCGAAGACGCCGCACAGCAATCCCAAAAATAACAGGAAACTGTGCTCCATGATCACCATCCATTGGACGGCGCCCTTCGAGAATCCCAGCGCCTTCAGAAGCGCCAGCTCCGCCTGCCTCTCCAGAATATTGCGCATGACCACGACGCCCAATCCGAAGCAGCCCAGGATCAATCCCAATCCGCCGAGAATCTGAAAGATGGACAAATAGGTGTTCTCGACGGCGTAAAAGGCGGCTAAGCGTTCGCCGGTCGGAGTTATTTCGAGCCCGATGTCCTGCAGGGCGTTCAGCAGGAGGTCGCGATATTCCGTCCGCCGGGGCGCGGGGGCGTCCATCAATAAAAGCCGATAGCCGCTGACGGATGAAAATCGTTCGACGAACGTTTTGTCGGCGATGATCAAATGGCCTTGGAAGATTGAATTAGAGAGCGCGCCGACCAGTTGAAGGCGAACCGTTTTTCCGTGATCGTCTTGATATTCAATATAATCGCCCAGCGATTTTCCCAGCGCCCACATCACGGTCGCTTGATCGGCGACGGCGGGGACGGCGCCGTCTTCCAGGGATTGGTTCAGAAGCGTCCAGGCGGATTCGGGGGAGGCGTCGCCGGAGAGGACGTCCGTGAATTGAAACGCGCCTCGCCCGGCCAGCTCGGTTGGATCGACGCCAATGATTTTAGGCTTCTGCGCGCGGTTGAGATTGAGGCAGCTGGCTTCGTCGCCTTCGCGCAGGCGCATGGCGACCACGTCCAGCCGGGCGATGTCGGCGCGCGATAATCCAAAAAAGTTGCATCCTTCATCGGTGTTGAGATCGTGCAGCAGGGGAAGCGTCGTCTCTCCCCAAAACGCGAATCCCCCGGTTCCCGAAGATCGGGATTCGACGCCGGCCCTAGGATCCTGGCGATTGGCGCCCACCGCGATGACCAGAAAACTGCCGCAGGCCAGGAGCC
>JAFGTC010000201.1 GCA_016934335.1 Candidatus Omnitrophota bacterium
CGATCCGTCGATCCGGTGGACGTCTATCGCTCTCCTTCGGCGGTCGCCGGTTCGTTGTTCAGTCTGCTGTTTTCAGATGAATATGGGGATCCGTCGGCTGTGTTCAAAGGCGCGCCGGCATTAGCCTGGCATACGATGCGCATCGATTATATCGAAGGAGTTGTATCCGTCTGGATCAAAAGCGACACGGTCGATGAATTCGCCATCGAGGACGCGGAGGAATATTTCCCCTGGCTGGTGTTTGACGAAGACGGATTTGTGAAAGTAGTGGAGTATGACGATCCGGACGACACATACACTTCGGGGAAGATTTATTTCGGGATGGAGGACGTCTGGAGTTCGGCCTGGGGAGCGCCTACCAATCCGGATGCACCCCGGCTGCAGTTCGTTCTTTACGATAACATCCAAGTGATTCAGATCGGCGATCCCTATGTTCCGGTCGAGCACTGGAGCGTGTATTAGAAGCAAAATTTTGTTTTGTATGATCCAATAGATTGATTTTCACGGCGAAACATTTTTGGTAGAAAGAAAGGCTTGTGGAGATGGGAGAACCACAAGCCTTTATACAGTTGGGGAATGACTGATCTAGAGAGTAGTCAAAGAAGGAGAAATCGTCAGGTATTTTTTCATTTTTTTTGTATCATTTTGCTCGTTTGTTCCATTTCATGAAGCCATCTGCTCCACGCGGGGGACGGAGGAGATGGAGAGGCAGTGTTTGACGGCGTTGTAGATTTGTTCGGGGGATGAATCCCGGTTGATGGTGAAGGAAGCGCCCTGGGCGGTGACGTCGATGGAGCGCAAGGGGACGCCTGCCTGGGTCAAAAGCAGGATGCGCACTTTGGGACGTGCGCGGCGTACGATGGGCAGAATTTTGTTGCCTTGAAAAGGCGGCATGAGGTCGTCATAGATGATTAGATCGGGATTTTTTGTCATGGCGAGGCCCAGCGCGTCGCGGGGGGCGCCGCTGTGATAGAAAACGGGTTGATGAGAATCCACGCCTTGGCGGACGGCGGCCGTCACGGCGGGATCGTTGGACATCAGAAGTATCTTTTTGCCGAAAAAAACTCCATTTTTAGTCATGGTTGAAGCTACGCTCCTTTGTTCGATGTTCCCGGCAAGGTTCGCTGCAATAGAGATAGTATCATAAAACTCAAAAAGTGTCTGTTTGGACATTAAACAGGAAAAGTGATTAATAGATGGTTGGTTTTATCGGGAAATTATCGGAAATATGGACAAAAAACGGGGCTTTGATTAGGATGATGATGAAGATCGACAGAAGGCATGATCAAGCTAAGCCTTATTGTAATTTATTAAACACATCAATATATATTCATGGGAGCAGTTTTATCGAAATTTGCTGAAAGCGATAAAAGGCATCGGAAGAAATGAACATTGTGAATTCGAAAGGTTTTCGATGGGGAATCGTCGCGGCTTTGATTTTGGCCGTCGGTGCAAGTTGGGGGATACAATCCGTCAATCAAAAGAAAATAGAAAATCTTTTTGAGGGATCCTGCGTGATCTGCCCGGCGGAGAATGCCAGCTATTATGAGCGGGTGAATTATGATCTGAAAGACTATGTTGGATCGGATATCTTGAAGAAATCCGGAGATGCGAACTCGGCATTCAGCATGGGAACTCGGGAGGATGATGTATCCTGGCTGGACAGCGAGGGGCGCGAGGCGGTGGAAGCCGCCTTGAAGAAGCGTGCGGAGCAAGAGGGGGCGAAGGAATCCGGCGCCGATGAGGCGTTGACCCGCCTGCAGTCGCCGACGGTTTATAAGGATCGGAAGCCGTCGAAGTCGCTGCAGGTTCTTGTACCGTCGGAGGGGGCGGTTTACCCGCCCAATTTATGCGCGCCGCATGTGGAGTGGGAGGATCCCAGGAACAATCTATGGCAGGTTCGACTGCAAAGCGGCGACGAAATCAACGAATCGTTTATAACCGAGAAGAAACGCTGGCGCATTCCAATGGATTTGTGGGAAAGGCTTTGCGAAAATACGGACCGGGAATCGACGCTTCAGATTCGCGGAATCGTACGGGATGAACGAGGGGAGCGGGCCGGCGATGTGCAGGCGTCGCCGGAGATTCATTTTTGGATTTCTTCTGATGCGGCGGACGATTATATAGTCTATCGTCTGGTGGAGCCGCCGTTCAGTTCATTTAAAACTCCGAATATTTTTGTGCGCAACATCCGTGAGGACGAACCGAAAGAATTTTTGTCGGCGCAACGCCAGTACTGTTTGAATTGTCATACGTTTTCGTCGAAGCAGGGCGATCGGGGCAAACTGGCGATGCAGGTGCGCAATATGGTGAGTTCGCAGTATAAATTATCGGTTTATGTGGCGGTGTTCGATATCGATGAAGGCTTCGGCTACAAGGTGCAGCTGCCGTTCGAGATTCAGATGTCCACCTATATGGCCTGGTCGCCGGACGGGGAGCAGTTGGCGTATTCGGCCAATCAGAAGGTGGCGGCCATGAAGCCGATAACTTACGAAACGCAGTTGGCGGGCATGGCGACGTCGGATTTGGCCATTTATGACGTTCCCAGCAATGAGACCTGGCTGGTTCCGGGCGCCTGCGATCCCAATCAGCTGGAGGTGTATCCCTGCTGGACGCCCGACAAGAAATCGATGTTGTTTGCGCGGGGGCCGGTGGGCCTGCATCCCTCGCAAATAAAATATGATCTTTACCAAATTAACTTGGAGGGCGATCCTACGCCGCGGCCGGTCGAAGGGGCATCGGATAACGGGCGCAGCAATTATTTTCCGCGCTATTCGCCGGATGGACGCTGGCTGTCGTTCTGCCAATGCGATGGAGGGGATTTGATACGATCGTCGAGCGATTTGTGCCTGATGGCGGGAGATTTGCTGGGGCCGTCGCGCAAGTTGGAGTGCAATGCGGATTGGGCGGCGGATTCGTGGCACAGTTGGAGTTCGAACAGCCGCTGGATCGTCTTCGCCTCCAAGCGGGGAGGAGGCATTTACGCGTATCTTTATTTGACGCACATCGATGAAGAGGGGCGCGCTTCGCCGGCGGTTCCTCTGCCGATCGTCGACCAGCCGTATGCGAGTTACAACATACCCGAGTTCATTGCGCATGTCCCCCAACTGGGTCAAAAAGAATTGTTTAACGCCATGCGGGTTGAATCGCCGCCCAAACAAGCTCAGCTGCGAAGCGTTCATCAAGGAATCAGTCATGTCCAAGAAGAAAAAAGCGAAGCGCGCTAATCTGCGCGAACGAAGACCATCCCATCTTCCTTCATTGGCGGCCCCGATTCGTTCGATCGTATCTCATCCCTGGGGATTGGAGGCGACGGCGATTGTGCTGGCGTTGTCGGCGGTTTATTCGTTTTCGATGCACGCGCCGACATTGATCGTTCATGAAGAAAGCGTGTTGAATCTGCCGCTGCTGGCGCATCCCCGCAACATTCCGACGATTGCGTCGACCGATTTTATGTTGTTCACGGACGGCCAGTATCGGCCGTTCAGTTATATTGTATTATCGATCGTGCGGCTGTTCGTCTCGGCGGACAACATTGTCTTTTGGCATGGATGGCTGCTGTTGTTTCACGGATTGAATGCTCTGCTCGTGTTGGGGATCGTGCGACATTTTACAGAAAGCCGGGGGGCGGGGCTGGCTGCCGCGTTGGCGTTTGCTCTGCATCCTCTGTCGGCTGTTCTGATCAACAACATCGATGTGTTCTATCTTGTTTTGAGTCTGACTTTGACCCTGGGGGCGCTAAAAGCGTATCTGACGCATCGGCGAAGCGGCCGCCAATTTTGGTATTGGCTGTCGGTTGCGTTGTTTTTGACGGCCATGGGATCTGCACGGCCGGCAGTGATGCCGATCTTTGTCGTAGGGGCGTTTGAATGGATGCATGATCGGAGCGAATGGAAAAGAGCGCTGGTTCGGATGAGCCCTTTTTTGTTGGCTGCTATGCTGTTCATTCCTCTTTGGACGTTCGCCAGTCCGCATCCGCTGCATTTTAAATATGTGCAAACCACGCATGATTCGTTCTGGCACGGGCTGTATTCGTTTGTCGGGGGGACGGGGAAATATCTGGCGGGATTTTTGTTGACGCGGGGATTGTACGAGACTTTGCACGAAACCGTTGCGCAAATCTATTCGCCGTGGAACGCGGCCTTCCTATTGTGGGCGGCGTTCGATGCGCTCGTGTTGGCGGCGGGGTGTTGGGCGGTCTATAAAAAAAGATGGGCGGCGCTGGGCGTGTTGATGATATTTTTCGGATTGGCGCCGTTTGCGACGGTGGCGTATAACCGGGTCATCGAGTGGACGGCGTGGAAGTATTTTTATTTTCCGCTGGCCGGATTCGCTCTGCTGCTGGCGGGCGCGTTTGAATCAATCCGGCGCCTTCAAGGCCGCGTCTGGAGAAATGGGATTTATCTTGGCTGTATTTGTGCGGCGATTTTTTTTGGGATGCGAAGCATTCAATACAACCTGATGATTCAAAATCCGTTGGAATTCTGGCTTCATTCCTTTGACATGAATCCCAACAGCGAAGTTGCTTTGTATGAGATTGGAAAAGCCTATTTGGCGAAGAACGAGCCTAGTCATGCGCTGCATTTTTTCTTCGCGCCTATGATCAAAGAATATAAAAAGCCCTGTTTAGTTATGGCTCGATATTACGCCCGGCGGGGAGAATTTCTGGCTTCCGCCATTCATCTTCGCTATGGATCGGGATTGGAGGCGACCGGAAGAGTCTTGGAGCCGCATTGCGAAGTAGGCTCGGAATTATTGTTAAAGATGGGTGCGTTGGATCATGCGGAGGAGCATCTGGGGAAACTGCTGATGGTGAATCCGTATGACGTAGAAGCTCGGGGGCGTCTGGCGAGGGTTTGGTTCATGAAGGGATTTGTTCGAGAGGCCTATCGCCAGCTGGATCGGATTCGGGAAATCGATCCGGCCAGCAGTCTTGCTGAGCGTCTTGAAAGCGATTTTCGCCGTTTGGAGTTTTCCTTCAGCGAAGATCCCGAAAGTATGAAAATCACGCCGCCTTCGCCGGATTGGCTGAATTACATCTTGACGCAGAGCCGAAATGCATCGATGCGAGAGTCGATCCTCCAATTGAGCGATCGGTTGACGAAAGATCCCATCGTTCAATTGGAAGCGGGAATCTCGTCGGTGGAAGAGCAAAATTATTCCAAAGCAGCTGAGAAGATGAAGGCCGCCATGTTCAATTTGTCGGGAAACGCCTATGCGTGCGCAGTGGCTTGCCGGGCTTTCGCGTTGTCGGGAAATATTGAGGAGGCCGTCCAAGTCGGAATGCGAGCCATTTCCTTGGATCAAAAGAGCACATTGGCGTGGGATAGTCTGGCGCTGGCGCATGCGCACCGGGGGGCGGCCGATCAGCAAACGCAGGAATTCATGAATTCCATTGCGCAGCGGCCGAAGATTGCGGCGGTTTATTTTTATAATCTTGGCGTCAAGAAAGCGGAAGCCGGTGCGCTGGAGGAAGCCTGTGATTTGCTCGAGAAAGCCGCGGCGGCCCAGCCGGATTATTTCGAGGCGCATTTGAATCTGGGGAAGACGCTGGTTCGCATGCATCAACCCGAGCGAGCCGTCGAAGCTCTGCAAAAGGGATTGGCGTATAAAAGAGACGAACCGGAATTATATCAGTATCTGGGGCGCGCCTACTTTATGCAAAAGCAGAATGAAAAAGGGATCGAATCGCTGCAAACGGCCATTAAAATCAATCCCGAAGATCCCATAAATCATTTTATTTTTGGAATGGGATTGGAATCCATGAAGGATTATGAAAGAGCTGCGGAGGAGTACAGGCGGGCGATTCAGCTCAACTCGGATCATACCGCCGCGCACTTCATGCTGGCTAACTGCTTTTATCGCCTGAAACGTTACCCGGAGGCGGACGCCGAATACTTGGAAGTTGCGAAGCTCGATCCCGGGTATGAGTATGCGTATCTCAATCGCAGTTCAGCGCTGCATTCGCAGGGGAAATTGGATGAGGCGATCGCTGAAGCGGAGAAAGAGATTCAGCATAATCCTCAAATCAAAGAATCCTACGAGCGGATTGTCGAGTTTTGCTGCGAGAAGGGCGATTACCAGCGAGCGCGGGAGGCGGTCAGGCAAGCGGAGGAGCGCGACTGCGAAATCAGCGAAAAGACATTAGCGAAGTTGAAGGAAGGCGAATCGAAGGGCGAGTGAGAATTAAACGATTCGGCGGTGGGTGGGAAAGGACGTGATTAAAACGTGTAGTCGATTTTGGTGAAGATGCTGTTTCCCGTATCGTCATTTTCGTCGCTGACGCTGTTGAAGACGAGATACCAGTTGGCGTTGCGGAGAAATTCCCAGCCATAAATCACGCTGATGTTGCCGATGCTGTTGCTGCGGTGCTGCAGAGAAGTTTTGAGCCACATATCATCGGTAAAATAGTAGTCGAAAACGATGCGATTAAGCCAGACGGTGTGTTTTTCGCCATCCGGCTCTTCTTCGAATCGGATGGTGAAGTCGTAGCGGATGGGCCACCGTTCGAAGGGTTTGAAATTTTTCTCGAGGGTGATTTCGTTGTATTCGACTTCCTCAAATTCGCCGCCCGCCCAGGCTATCTCAATGGATTTCCAAAAGTCGGAGCTGAATAAGGAAAAGCCCGCCTGCGTGCGAGTGTTGTCATAGGGGGCGTGGTAGTCGAAACTTTGACCAAACAGAAGTCCGAGATCGTTGGGGAAGACGACTCGAGAGTAGAATCCATAATCGCGAAGGACAGTGTCGTCGTCTTCGTTTTCGTACAGTTGCGTATCAAGGCGGACATAGAAGTCTTTATACCATCGTTCATCCGATTCGTGCTGATATTCGATTTCCGCCTGCGGCCCGAAAATGTCGCGCCGCGGAATGTAGCCCAACACGGGATCGAAGCCTTCGGATACGCCGATATAGCCGACATCGATATCCCAGGGATATTTGTTGAATTGGAGCACGTTGTATCCCAGATAGTCGAGGCGGTCTTTGGCGAGAGATCCCTTTTCGTCTTCCATCCGATCGTCGGACAGCGAACCTTGGAAGCGGTATTGCCAGTCGTCATGCAGAAAGATGTTTCCATCGAAACTGGCGACGCGCGAATGGCCGTCGTTGAAGTCGGAATTGCTGAGGTAGTAGCCAAGGACCGATCGTTCGCCGATATTTTGGGTGGTTCGGAAAACGGAGGAATTGCCGTAGCGTACGATGTCGTCGCGCGCTACGTCGCCTTGGATGTCGAGGAAGGAGAATTTAAAGTCATCCCATTCACCGCTGGCTTTGGCGCCGGCTTCGATGTCCGTGAAGCGCCGGCTGTAATAAAGGGTGTTGCGCATGTCGAGCAATTCGCTGCCTTCGCGAAAGAACAGGCGTTTTTCGGGAAGGAAGCGCTCCGTGTCGCGCAGTTCAATGGTGTCGGCGTCGGCTTCCACTTGACCGAAGTCGGGATTGAGAGTCCAGGAAGTGGTGATCGATGGAGTCAGGCGGAAACTGGCGTCGACGCCGGTTTGGAACATGGTGGAAGAATCGCCGTTGAAGTCATAGCGAGTGCTCATGTAAGGAGTGATTTCCCAGTTTCGGTCGAATTCGGTGTCGGCCAAATCAAGGCCGGTAAGATGGCCGAAATGGCGGGGTTTGTAATATTCGGAAGGATTGTAACTCCAAAAACTAGTGGAATCGAGCCGGGGAATGACGCGGGTGAAATTCAATCCCCAGGTTTGGTTGTCTTGGCGGAAATAGTTCATGATGGTGAAGGGGATGCTCATTTCGAAAACCCAGCGGTCGTCGAGAATGGAGGCGGCCAGATCCCAATCCGCCGACCAGCCGTGATTAAACTGACCTGATGGGCCTTCATTGGCGTCGACGCGAGTGCCGAGGGGATTGGAGAAGAAGGCGTATTTGGCGCGATGAGAATGAGTCGGATCGATATGGACTTCGACGGCGTCGTCGACATTGAAATACGAGCGGTCTTCGCGGCGTTCGGCGGCGTGTAATTCCTGGATGTTGTCGTCGAAGCACTCGACGCCTATATAGAGATGGGTTCTGGTGTAAGCGATGCGCACGAAGGTTTGCTGGTCGGCCGGTTTTTGCGTGCGAATATCAATGAAATTGGAAGTGATTTCGCAATCAGCCCAGAAGGATTCATCGAGAACGCCGTCAACGTTGATTGGCTGATCTGTCTTGAAGGCTTGCAGAGATGGAACCGGAGCGTCTGGATCATCATGCGATAACGCCGGGACGCCGATGAACTTGTTGATGAAGAAAAACAAGATCAGCCCTATGATGAATGCGCGCCGCGGTTGATATCCCATTCAATCCTTCTCACGTTGAATTGTACTCGAGCCGCCTTCTTTTTTGCGAAGAGTATAAAAATGGCGTCGTTTTGGCTTAAAATAAGGATGATTTTACTGGGTGCAAAATCCCTATTCATGCTCAAAATACAAATATTAAAATTACTTATCAAATAAAATCAAAAAAAAATTTTGTTCAAAGAACTTCTTTAGATACAGGTTTTTCTCGATTTTTTCAAGAAGGAGAGAAGATGATACTCGCAAGAATATCAAAAAATAATGGCCATGCGGTTGATATCGTCGATTGATGGAGAAATTGAAAAGCCGAACGGGGGCTTTTCGTGAATGAAAAGAGGACCGTTCGGCTTGTAACCGATTGGCGGATTGCGCAGTAGATGAAATAAATTTACAAGTTTAATTTGGGCGGCGGAGGTACGTCCTGGTTCGCTTTGGGCTTCTCGGGAATAGAAGAGAGGGGCGCCGGGCCGTTATTTTTAATTTTGCGCGTTTTTTTCGCTTTGGGAAGTTTGCCTTTGAAGGGTTCGTTGGGATCTTCCCATACGGGGACAAAGCGCAGTTGTTCGCGGCAGTAAGAGATGATGTCCGAGCGGGCGGCGTTGGATGTGCCGACGATGTAGGAGGCCTGATTCATCGCCATGGGGATTTTATCCTGAACATTCGGCGAGGACATGTTGAACTCTCGTATGCGTTCGGCGGCCAGAGAAATTTGATAGAACTGATTGTAGGAAGATTGCAAACGAGAACGCAAGGCTTGTTGGATGTCGCGTTTTCGTTTGCGCTGCACCATGTTCATCACCAGTAGGATGAGGCAGCCCAGAAAGAATACGGCGGCTAGAACTCCCAATGCGATCACTGCGTTTTCCATGTTCATGTAGGGCTCAAAAAATTTCATGTCAATCATTTTGTTCATCCTCAAGTCGCGATGAATTCGCGCCTGCGCTGCCAGGTTTTCTACCCATCGAATTTGCATAAAACGAGAGCCAATTTTACTCGCATCGGGCTCGATATTCTATTGCCGCAGGCGCAGATTTTGCATTTCGCGGAACGTTTCCGGAATCGCAAAAATAAATCGATCGAAAAGTGTCAGTCCATTTTATTTTGGATTTCCTTCTGGATTAGTCGAACGGCGGCGTCAGCCCAAAGAATGGATGTCTGGGGGGCGAAGCGCGCGCTGCCGAAAGTGGCTTCGTAGCCTCCCTCATCGTAGCCCCGGGGGTGGGGAAGGTAGCCCATGTAGCCTCCGGTGACGCCGATGACGAGAGTGGGATCGAGCAGGGAATGGCGTTTAATGTCGCCGGCCACTTCTTTGAAGACTTCGGCGGGCAGCCCGACGACGGCCAGCGGGCCGATCCGGAATGCGATGATTTCGGCGGGCAGAGAAGTTCCTTCTTTTTCGGCCAATTCGAGGATTTTAAAAGGAGTCTGTTCGTTGAATTTTCGCTTGTTGGCTTCGTCGGGATTGTCTTTCATCTGTTGTTGAGCCCATTCCAGCATGTCGGGAGGCACAGCGCGAATGGGGGATGATACGATTTCGGTTTGGGCGTCCAGAGAGTCAATTTGAATGGGTTTGGCGGTTTTACGGGCCGCCAGAACCGCCTGGGCGAGCGCCTGGCCGATGCGGCGGGATTCGTCGTATCCGCTGCGCTGGCCGGGATCGTTGACGTTGATGTGGTTGACGTTGCCGCAGCAGGCGTTGAGGTAAATGACGTTCCACTCGTCACCGAGCGATTGTTTGACGGCTTGGGTGAGATGATAGGGGTAGTCGGCGGAAAACTTGTCGCCGCCGATGCAGTCGAGATGAAGGCCGTAACTGACTAATAAAGTGCGGGCTGCGCCAAAAGTAATGACGTTGACGGAGGGATCGATTTGACCAATGGGGCGGACGATGTTTGGATTGGAGCGGCCGGGATTGGTGCGGACGGTTCCATCCGTCATTAAATAGCGGCGAATGAAGGCGACGCTTTTCTCTTGGCCGACGCCCAAGGAGACCTGATTTTCTGCGACGCAGTTTTCCAGAGCTTTTTGAACGGCGGCGGCGGCTTGTTCGGGAAGTTTATCTTTGATTTCGGAAACCGTCGCGCCTGTGTGAGTATGAGTGCCGTGAACGAAGACATGATCAGACGGGACGCCGGTCTGTTTTTCGATTTCTTCTCGTATGCTTTGCGCCACAGATGCGGGAATGCCGATCAGGTCGAAGGCGGCGAACACGAGTGTGGTTTCTCTCTGGCGAAGGATTAAGGCTTTCACCAAAAGTGGATCGAGGATTTCGGAGGCGTGTCGGGTGTGGAAATACCCGGGCATGGTGACGCCCAGCGGAGGTGTGATGTCGAGTTCGGCGTATCCGACAGAGAGATCGGCGGACTCGGAGACGACCGGCAGCGAGAAAGATACGACCGAAAGAATTAGTAATAAATTGAGAAGGATGCAGGAAAAACGGAAAGACTTCATTCTGAGATTTCTCCTTATTATGCAGGCCCGATGGATTCACGCGGACGATATTTTTTTGCGGCTGTTCAATTATACAGGAAACTTTGGAGGTTTTTATAGATGTCCGGGAAGTAAAGGTAGAGATGTCGATTGATTATTTTGAGAGCAGCGGAGATAAATTTGCTTTGGAAAGAGAGTACCTTGATCAAGTGAGGAATTGGAAACTAGAAAAGGATTAAGTGTTACGATTTGCTACTTTTTCATTCTGATTTATTCAAGAAGATTTTTTGATATGCAATCCCATGATCACTTTCGGCGTATCCGGTTTTGCCCATCCGGGAGATGTGTAGATCTCCACGGATTTTGGTGATCTCCACATCTCCACGGTCTGTTGTAGCAGATTGCGCTTAATCTCTCAGTCTGCCTTCTCGCAAGACAGAGTTTCACATTATGCAGGCCGGCTGAGATAAATCACAATTCATCAATTGCGTAATTGAAATCCTTTAGATGATTCTTTGCGGATTCAGGTTTGTTTTGATTTAATACAATGACCAGTCCATAATAGATGTTTCTCCAGCGATCAGCCATTCAACGGTCGCATCGAAAATTTGCCAAGTCTGATCGGTGGCTACGTCCGCTCCCAGATTCCAGTCGGATAGACCAAGAAACGCCCGCCGGTTCGGCGCCGGATTGCCGTCAAGCAATGGGATTCCTTCATCTACGGTCACCAGAGTGTATTGTGTGGAATCATCCGGAGAGGCAATAAGTTTGGAAGCGCCGTCAGTAAGGGGATCTAAGATGTAAACTAATTGTCCAGGCAATCCATCTTTAGGCGATTCTTGGACAACAATGTTTCCGACCGATAATTCATCCGTAATGGGATGTGTGTTATCAAGGACGGCCCACTCACGCAATTCGGAAAAACCGCCACCTGCTGCGCCAATCTGCATATCGTCAACAATCGCTTGCTCAAGGGTTAAAATAGGAACATCGACATCTAAATATTCATCCAAAACATTCGCACTGTCGACTGTGGCGGATATGATCAAGAGTTTGATTTGATCCGATTCTAAAACTTCTTTGGTATAGGACGAACGTCGTGGAGGATCAGCGTTATCGATATCCTCGTCTCCAGTTACGGCTACATTCATTCCCATTTCTTTGAGACGATAGACGATGTCAGGATCGGCGCCCTCAGGCTCTTTGCTTCCTGAAATGAGGGCTATTTCGGCATTGGATTTTTCAAGATAGATTTTATCTAGCAAAAATCCCACTTCCCAGGATGAAAGCGTCA
>JAFGTC010000202.1 GCA_016934335.1 Candidatus Omnitrophota bacterium
AAATACGCCCAGCAGGACTCGAACCTGCAACCCTCTGCTTAGAAGGCAGATGCTCTATCCGATTGAGCTATGGGCGCTTTTTATTGATTCTCTGAATTTCCCCCCAAAGTATATCGCCTCGATCCCGCTTGTAAAACCATAGCAAACGGAATCGAGGCGGAAAATTCTACTCTCGGCGGCGCCTACTAATTGTTCGCACTATTTTTGATGCGCATCACGCCGCTGATTTGATCCAACTGCTTTGTCACTTTGTCAATGTTCAATACATTGTCAATCACCACCGATTCATTCTGTTCGGCGAAAGTCAGGATCAAGCGTCCCGATCGCACAAACGGCATATAATATTCAAACACATCCTGGATGTCGCGCGTATAACGCATACGCATGGTCGGAAACCGCTGCTGGCGCTCCAATAGCCCGCCTACAACCACCACTTCATTCGACTCGATTCGCACATAATGAAATCGCACAACGCCCAGGCTCAAAATCATCAGCACAACCCAGATGATGAAAATGGCAAAATAAAACTGGGGATTGGCCATCGGCGAGAGAGAGGCGATCGTCGAAAGCACGCCCGGCAGAAACTCATATTGCTGATTGAGCAATATGATCAGCAATATGACGATAATTATGGACGCGAACGTCACCAGAGCCCACCGCACTTCCAGATCCACGCTCAGCGTAAACAAAGAAAAAGCGAACACCAACAGGAAAATCGTCCCCATCAGCCGATCAAGGAAAAGCCCGCTGGCCAGATTCTCCGCCTGTTTAACTACAACCGCCTCATCCACGATCGCAGCCGAAGGCTCTTCCGTAGAGGCCGCTTCTTCCTGGGAGGCGTCGACGCCTTCTTCCGGCGCCGGCTGCACCTGCACCGTGGGATGATAAATTTTATTCAGCTTGCTGATATGAGGCGTACTTCCCGCAAACAGTCCGATTATTCCAAACAACAAAGCAAGGATCGCCATTGGATACAAAACCGGCGTTTTAGGCCACATGCGGATCATGATCGTATCCGGAATTTCCATTTTTTTTGAAGATTTCTTGATCTCAGGTTGTTTCACCGGTTCATTCGCTTTAGGAGATTCGTTGATTGGTTCCATAGATTTCCCTCTCTTTATTCATTCGTCCGGTTTGGTAATCCGGCTTTCAAACTTTTCACCGCTCCATCTTCGCTTATTCAAGCGCAAAATACAAGTCAAATCGCCCCTACCGCCGGTGGAATATAGCGATAAGGCGTACTTGCATCTATATTCTACGATTCCATGCAAAAATTGTTTCACGATTGCTTCAATATTTTTTGTTGAATCCAAAATATTCCACGAATCCCACAACGATTCCCATCCCGCTGACCAGGGCGTCGACAAAATTCACTCCAATTCCAACCAGCGCAAAACTCAATTTTTTTTTCTTGATTAATTCGCATTCGAAAGGAAAAATCATCCCCAAAAAGACAGCGAAGCAAGCCAGCGCTAGAATTCCAAACGTCGGCTCCATGACGCTGAGCGCGATGAGAGCAAGCATCGTATACGCAATGGGAATGCGCGCCATCGTCGAAAGAGAATTGGTGCCGAAGCGGCCTTCTTCTGCAAACGAAGATATTTCCTGCAAATCGTTCGTCTGCGGCGCTCGATTGCGCAGCAGCAATTTGGCTAAATCGCGCGAACGGCGAAATTGATTGCGCAAAAATCCCAGCCAGGTTAATTTTTTGTTGTGAACGACCTCGATCGATCGATCCAAACGAATGCGAAATCCCTTCCGGATCAGATTGCGCCCCAGTGTTCGATCCTCCACCGACGCCCCGCGGATGTTGGCGTCGAATCCTCCGCATTCCAAAAACGCTGATTTTTTGACCGCTGTGATGGAAGTGAAGGTCGTATCGATCCAATCGGGCAGCCGATTCAAGACGAACCGGTTATAGAGATTTTTGTATTGTGAAAAATAATCGGCGAAAGGACAGACTTCCGAAAAAGTGCCTTGGACGGCGTCCGCGCCGCTTTCGCGAAACCTTTCATCTAACTTGATCAGAGCCCCTTTACGCAGCAAAACATCGCTATCCGTGAAAAGAACGATATCGAAGGCGGCGTGCGCCGCGCCGACATTGCGGGCATGAGCCGGTCCTTGATTGGCTTCAAGGCGAATGACGGCCGCTCCATGGCGGCGCGCCAAACCGGCGCTGTCGTCGCATGAGCCGTCATCCACTACAATGACTTCGTACGATTCATACTCCAGGTTCATGACGCTGCGCAGCGTATCGGGCAGCGTCTCTTCCCCATTGTAAACTGGAATAACGATGGAATATCCTCTCGCTTCGTTCATATCTTTCCTGACGTGTTTCTCTCGATCACCTGATCGTACATTCGCTGCACTTTCTCGACCGCATGAGCGATCGAGAAATGATTCACGACGCGCTCCCGGGCGTTGCGGCCCATCGTGTTCAACATGTCTCGATTCTGCAAGAGCTGTCTGACCGCCTGCAGTAAATCTCCGTCATCGTCCGGGCGAACCAGAAGACCGGATTGACCGTGCTGGACGACGCTCTCAATCCCCCCGACGCGCGTACTGACGACGGGCGTCTCCATGGCCATCGCCTCAAGCATCGCCATGGGGACTCCTTCCGATTTGGACGAACAGACGAACAAATCAAACAGCGCTGCATAAGGGCGAACGTCTTCGACATACCCCGTGATATGAATCTTCGACTCCATATGCAATCGTTTGGATAATGATATCAATTCTTCGCGCTGCGGACCGCCGCCCGCCAGCATCAAATGAGCATGGCTCCACTCCTTGGAAATCTCGGCAAACACAGCCATCAATCGATCGAATCGTTTGATGGCGTCTAATCGCCCCACGCTTCCGATCACAATCGCATCTTCCTCGATGTTAAATCGTCGCCGAACCTCGTTCACTTCCGGCGATCGATCGAAGATTCTCGGGTCGTATCGCCCAGCGTCGACTCCATTATGGATCGTATAAATCGCCTTGGGCATCCTGCGCCAGGATCGCACATAGTTCTCCAACTGCGGAGAAATGACTTGCAGCGCGTCCGCCTTTCGGATCAGGTAATTATTGAACCAATGCGACGCGGCGCCGCGCATGGGATCGGCGTAATCGGTCGAGTTGATATTGGGGAGACGCACAATCCACGGAATATTCGAGCGCTTCCGCATCCGCCATGCCAGGCAGTTGGAGCGCAAACCAAAAGTATGCAGCAGATCCGCCTTTTTTTCCTTCACGACGGTAAGGAGATTATGGGCGGCGCCGGCCACATGAAAACGGCTGTTCATGGGCAGAAATTCGGTCTCAAAGCCCTCATTACCCGCCTGCCGCAGCAATTCGCCCTGACGGCCGATTCCCACTATAACGGGATGATAGCATTGACGGTTCAGGTTTTGGGCCAGCGATAAAATATAGCGCTCCACCCCTCCAAAATTTCCGTCCACTCGACACAATACAACGACTCTTGGCAATTCTTTGAACCTCGAAAATGTCTTTAGGCGGCTTTTTACTATGAGCCATAGGCATGCGGCGGCGCTTTCCGCAAGTGTTTTATCGACAAATTCTAGTGTTTTACCGACAAATCCAAGTGTTTAGCCGCCAATCAAGGCGCTTCACGGGCCGACTGCACGCTCTGCATTACGCTCAGGTAAACATTAATGGAAAATTTATAAATGGTGAAGTATCTTTGCGAAGGAGAATCGGCTAAAATAAGAAATCTTCGCCGATTTCTCATTTCCAAACGATTTTCGTCTCTTCCTGGATATGGAATCCATCCGGATCGGCAAGACGATAAAACGCATCCTTCGATAATGGGAGAAAATCGAGATGAAAAAATATGCGACAATATATGCGACGATTTTTCTATCATGCCTCATGATAATCGCCTGCACGCCCTCTCATCACGCTTCAACGACCTCCAAGCCGGCGGATCCGGGATTCATTCACAGCGTCTATTTTTATCTGAACGAAGACGCCGGCGAAGCGCAGGTTCAACAACTCATCAGCGACTGCAAGACATTGCTGGGCGCCGTCGAAACCGTGCGCCAACTCTATGTCGGCCTTCCGGCCGGCACGCCGCGCGACGTCGTCGATAACAGTTACGGCGTCAGCTTGATCGTCTATTTCGACGATCAGGCGGGTCACGACTATTATCAAACCGCGGAAAAGCATCTTCAATTCATCGAACGGAACCAGAACGCCTGGGATCGAGTTCAAGTGTACGATATGCTTCCTCAAGAAGAAAATGAGAAATAAGAAGACAAAATCCATTCGAAGCGATACACTTATACATCGGCGCACGTTTATATGACGGCGCTCGCGCCACTTTTCAGATTGCTTGAAAAGTGCTATTTATTCCTATATTGCGTCGAGATGTGCGCATAGAAGAACCCCAAGCCTGAATAGGCCAGGAGGAGGAATTTTACTGTGGCAGCAACGATTAAAGAAATTGAGACTGAAATGGATGAAATCCAGATGCTGATGAAAATCTGGGGGAAATTCTACAACATCCTCACAACCACATTTTACAACGAAGACGCAGATATCGACAAACTCGATCCTGAATTTCAGCAAATCAAGCAGGTTGTTGCCGAGCATCACGGCCATTTTATGAAGGTCATCAAGAAAGACTTACATATTGGGCAATCGGTTTTGACAACCGTCAAGCGAACCATTTCCTTGAAAGGATTCCAGGATCTGAGTCAGTTGGAAATCAACAAAACGCTCATCGAATGGCATGACGCCAATATTCTTCTGAACGAGACCTTGGGCTCGCTGGAATGCGACCGCGATATGATCCTTCGAGGTCGTCATAAATCGAATGTCCCTCATAAAGGAGCGGGAGACAAAGCCAAAGATTTCTTCCAGAGCGGCCCGTTCAAAACGGTCGTCAATCTCGCGATTCTCCTGGTGATCGTCGGCGCTCTCTATATGTACTGGGACGTGATCATTGAATCTTCCATCTACAAAAGCTATTTCGCCTGGATGATTGATCCCATCCTGGGAGCGCTTGGCCTGTCCACCGGCGCCGAAACCCCTCCCGCACAATAAACCGCTTGCTTTTTGAATGAAATTCTCAGGAAGGGCGCAATGGATGCGCCCTTCCTTCGTTTACCATCCGGAAGGAAAATAGTTTCAACCGTTACTTTTTGCCGTTTCAAACGCTCACTATAAAACAGCAAGCCTTTTCATGATACGCAATGAAAGAAAAAATTCTTCTTGTTGAAGACGACAAGCGATACGCCGCTCGAATGGCCAAAAACCTCCAATTGGAAGGCTATGAGGTTCTCACAACCTTCTCAGGTGAAGAAGCTTTGGACGTGTTTCGAGAGGAAGTCGTCGATTTGGTGCTTTCCGACATCAAAATGCCGGGCATCAGCGGCATCGAACTCATTCAACGCCTCAACAAAATGCAAACCGGCGACGAACACGATGCGCCGGTCATGTTTCTTACGTCGGTCGACTCGGTCCGCGTAGCCGTCGACGCGATGAAGGCGGGCGCCGCCGATTACATCACCAAAGACTCGGATCGCGACGAGATCGTTCTGCGCATCGAAAAAGTACTGAACAGCGCCAAAGTTCTTGTCCAAAATCGCAATCTGCGCAAGCAGATTCAAGCCGCGGGTTCATTCGGTCGACTGGTGGCTGAAAGCCCCGCCATGAAATCCATTCTCTTCGAAATCGACGCCATCGCCGATGCGGGCGCCGGCATTCTCATCGAAGGCGAAACCGGGGCCGGCAAAGAAATTGTGGCGCGCTATATCCACAACCGCAGCCCCCGCGCCGACCAGCCTTTCATCGACGTCAACTGCGCCGCCATTCCAACCGACAATTTGTTTCAATCCGAAGTCTTCGGACACGAAAAAGGCGCCTTCACCGGCGCCACAGGGCGGAAGCACGGCAAATTAGAACTGGCCGACGGCGGAACTCTGCTGCTCGACGAAATCGGCGATATGCCCTTGGAAAGTCAGGGAAAGATTCTGCGCGCTCTCGAAACCCAGGAATTCGAACGGTTGGGCGGCAGCCAGAAAATCCGCGTCAACCTCGCCGTCATCGCCGCAACCAACAAAGATCTGCGCCGCGAAGTCCAATTGGGAAATTTCCGCCAGGATCTTCTTTACCGGCTGGATATCATTCGCCTGCGCATCCCTCCTCTTCGCGAACGAGCCGAAGACATCATCCCTCTAGCCCAATATTTCTTCGGTGAATACGCCCGCAGATACAACCGCCCCACCCCCGAATTCGGCGCACCGGCCGTCAAGATGCTGGAATGCCACCCTTGGCCGGGAAATGTGCGCGAACTCAAAAACCTGGCCGAGCGCGTCATTATTCGTCATCGAGACTGCCGGACGATCACCGAAGATCTGCTGCGCCGCGAAGGATTGGGCGAAGAAGCCCCCGCCAAAGAACCTACGCCGCCATCAATGAATTTCGAAGATAATTTATCCCTCGAGGAAATTGAAAAGCAAGCAATCATAAGCGCTTTGGAACGAGTAGGTTGGGTTCAAAGTGAAGCGGCCAAATTACTACAGATTTCTCCCGATCGAATGCATACGCGCATCAAAAAATACGGCTTGAATCACCCTTCCTGGCGCATCCATCGTTCTAATAAATAGATGTATTGACCGTTCTATCCCCCGCATCCCCTTCCCGCTTCGATCAAACTACGACCAGCGCAATCAAAAGAATGAGCCAGACGGCGTCCAGAAAATGCCAATACATGGCGCTGTATAGAACACCGGGATGAAAGTTCTCGCTGTAAACGCCCGCAAACGCTTTCCGCGTCACGACTCCCAGCAGCGCCAGACCGCCGGCGACATGAAGAGCGTGCAAGCCGGTGAGCATAAAAAAGGAGAAAGCATATAAATTGGCATAAGCGGTTATACGATCATTGATCAAAGTCACCCAATTGAACGCCTGCAAAACCAGAAAAAGAAATCCCAGCGAAATTGTGATCGCCAGGTAATTTTGAAGACTTGCCAATCGACCGCTCCGAATGGCTCTCAAAGCTTTTTGGATGGCGTAACTGCTGAGAAGAATCGTGAGCGTGCTGAACCACAAGCCGATCGGCGGCGGGGGCATGCCGGCCGGCGGCCAGGATTCCTGCCGGAAGCGCACTGCCAGATAGCCGATGAGGCTGGCGGCGAACAACACCGACAAGGAAGCCAGAAAAAGCAGCATGCCCATTTTCCCGGCGCCGGGGATCGGTTCGCTTTTTTCCGCATTCATCGCTCAATCTCCAGAATTTCGGCGGCGATTCCGGATTCCGAATCGCCATGGTCGCCTCTCAACAATCAGGGAATCAAATCGGGCTGGTACTGCGCCGTGTCCATCAAAGCCATAATCACGAAAATGGCGACAAAAAACAGGGCGCTGATAAAGACGATCGCGTTAAAGGGATGATCGTAGAGCAGGTGCATGAAGAACAGAATCACCAGCGAGGCTTTAACGGCGGCGATCGCCATGGCGATAATCAGATTGAAGGATCCGAGATCGACATACGTCGCCGCCACCGTTAAATAAGTGAAAACGATCAACGCCCCCCAGACGGCCAGTAAAATCCATAACGGCATAACATGCCCGACGCCCGCATGCGATAAATCTTTGTTCTCTTTTTTCTTCCACATCATCGATCAACCTCGAATGGCTCCTCCAGAGCAGCCATTGCATGAATAAACCCAAATATTAGTGAATCAGATACAGCAGGGGAAACAGAAAAATCCAGATCAAATCGACCAGATGCCAATACAATCCCGCCAGATCGACGGGCGTGAAGTAGTGCGCATGATAGCGCCCCTTAAACGCTCCAACGATGAGCCAGATAATAACGCCCATCCCCGCCAGCACGTGCAAGCCGTGAAGACCGGTCATGGCGAAATAGATACCGAAAAAGATATGCACATTCTTCGGTTCATCGAGAGCGTGCGAAGCTTCATCGCCGTCCGACAATCCGGCC
>JAFGTC010000203.1 GCA_016934335.1 Candidatus Omnitrophota bacterium
ACTTTGTAGAAAAATTTTTGTAGTTGACAAAAACAAAGACTAGGCTGTATTTTCTTTAGCGTTATCTTCAATAAGACTAGATAGTTTCGCCGCGTGCGACTCAATAAATGGACGACGCTTCTCAGAGCGCAAAAATGCGTATCGCTCCTCAGTGATCTTGCTTGAACTATGCCCCATTTGATCAGATATTTGCGCTAGATCGATCCCTTGTTCATTCATGATTGAAGCGACGCTGGTTCTAATATCATGCGGCGTGAGACCTTCAAAGCCGCAGTGTTGGATCAATTTAGCCCAGCGTCGATCAATACGTTTGATATGCTGATCTTTGTGTTTTAGGGAGCAAAAGATATATGGATTGGATTTTAATTTAGGATCGATATTGCGGATTTGGATCAGATTGCGGAGGATCGCAGCGGCTGTTTCAGAAAGTGGGTGCTCAAGCGGCGTGTCGCCTTTTCTATTATAGAGAGTAAAGCGCTTGCCGTTAAAGTCGATATCCTTATCGCGTAGCCGCTTCAATTCGCCGCCTCGATTGCCATAGAGACAACTCATTTTAATTAGACCGGCGACAAATGGATCGTCAATTACAGCGTCAACAGATTGATAGAGTCTGATAAGTTGATCTATATCTAAGCGTTCTTGACGCGCGATTTCTTTGTGGCGTTTTATATCGAGATCAGCCGCTGGATTAATATAGTCTGCTGGGACAAGACGCCGATTGTATTTATTTCGATAGCGCTTAGCAAACTTGAAGATCATTTGAATAAGCGTATGGGTTCGATTCGCTTCAATCTTCGCGCCTCTTTTGGATATGTTCAATATAATCTCTCTAAGGTGCGCGGGAGTGACGTCCAATAACAATAATTTGCCGATATGAGGCGAGATATTGCGATAAAGACGCCTCTTATACTGGTCTAAAGTGGATTCTCTGCAATTGCCTTCATTATATTCAAGAAATTTATCGATCAGATAATCGACTGTATAGTCTTCACGCTCCGGCTGCTCTTGATCTTTACGCCACTCATACGCTGGATCCAAGCCGCCAAGCACCCAGCCGCGCAGATTGCCTGCAGTAGTGCGTATATCAGACATGTCCGTTTTAGAATTAAATTTGGCTATGGTGAGACTTTTCTTCTTGCGCTGGTGCCAATAATAGAACACAAAGGACTTGCCGTGATATTCTCCAGCCGCTGCGCTTGTATTTAAGCGCAAGCCAAAGTTATCAATTTTGCTATCCCATATAGCCTCAAAAGTATCTCCAGGTTTGGTTCTGTGGGCGTCTAAACAGACTTGTTCGGTGAGTAAAACTTTCTTTCTCATAGGTGCCTCCAATAGTGCCGGCTACGGACTGGCTACCGAGATATACAAAATTGTACAGTAGCCAAATAAAAATGTAAATAGCAAATTTCACTTATTTTCTAAAGCCTACATAGGATAGACAATAGCCAAGAAAGTGTTGTGTTGATAATTGATTGTCATCGTCCCATCCCACCGGGGAAAGCGCCCGCCCCTGCGGATCAACGCCCACCTGGAAGTTGCGGCGCGCCTATCCGATCAAGAGGAACTGCATTTCGTGACATGGATTCAATCGGTCATTCCAGGGCCGCGAAACATGGTCATTCTCGGGCATTCCGATTTTGTGGAAATCCATGATAAAAACGAAGGAAATGTCCGCTGGATCAGTCCGCAATTTTACGCTGGAGCGCCCGATTCCGAGGCGAATTATAAAACGCCCCGCTCTTTTCCTCTCTCGAATCAATCCTGATCCCGCTTTCAAGTTTGTTCGCTTCTCCCAAAAAGGCATCTTCCCGCAAGGTTATACTGGAATTCTATTTGTTGTTATGATAAAGGAATGAAACGTTATTTCATTCGAAATGGAGAATTCCCATGACATCGAAAAAGACATCCCCATTTTCGCGAAGAAGTTTTGTCAAATCAGCCGCCGCCGGCGCGGGATTAGCTATCGTCAAACCTGAAACCGTATTTGGATCGAATGCCAACTCAGCGCTGCAGTTGGGATTGATTGGATGCGGCGGGCGAGGCACGCATGACGCCGGTCAGTTCATCCGAACCACCAATACTCAAGTAGTGGCGCTGGCGGATAGTTTTCAAGACCGCTTGGAAAGATCCAAGAATGAATTGGACGACCGGATGAAAGAGAAAGGACGCCCTTCAATCGATCCAGGCCGTCTCTATAAAGGCATGGATGCATATAAAAATCTGCTCGCTTCCGAAGTCGACGCGGTAATCATCACAAGCCCGCCCTATTATCACCCGCTTCATATGGAAGCGGCGGTCGAAGCCGGCAAGCACGTCTATATGGAGAAGCCGGTGTCCACGGACGTGTTCGGCGCCAAAAGAGTCATCGAAGCCGGTAAAAAAGCGGAAGGCAAAGTCAGCGTTTCCGTCGGCTTCCAAATCCGCTACAGCGAGTCTTATCAGCAGATCGCGAAACGAATCCATCAAGGGGACATTGGAGAGATCGTCAGCGGCATGGTGAACTATCACGCCGGCCGCCTGGGCAACCGCAGTCGGCCCGAAGCGTCGGAAGTTGAAAACCGCCTGCGAAACTGGGTTTTCGATATTGAGTTGTCGGGCGACATCATCGTCGAGCAGAACTGTCATGTCATCGACGTAGCCAACTGGTTCCTGCAAAGCCACCCGGTCAAAGCGTACTGCACCGGCGGCCGTAAAGCCCGCACCGACGTCGGCAATTGTTGGGATCATTTCATCGGCGCCTTCAGTTATCCCAACGGCGCCATTATGGATTTCAGTTCAAGCCAGTTTCTGAAGGGGTGGAGCGATTGCCGCAACCGCTTGTTCGGAACGAAGGGCTGCGCCGACATCGCCTATAGCGGAAAACCTCGCATCACCGGCGACAATGCCTTCACAGTCGAGACGGAAGGAAATCTGACCGGCAGCGAAGAAAACAAAATCAGCGCTTTTCTAGAAAGCATTCACAGCGGGAAGTTCCAAAATCAGGCCTTGCAGGGTGCGGAAAGCACCTTGACCTCGATCCTCGGACGCATCGCCGCCTACAATGAGTGCGAAGTAACCTGGGACGAAATGATGAAATCCGACCAGAAATTCGACGTAAAAATCAATATTTAATCGTTGCAAACAAGTTGAATGTAAAGAAGGCGCGGCCCATTGAAAGCCGCGCCTTCTTTCTTAAAAAACGCAAGGAGGGTCTATTTAATTTTCGAAGTGAATCTTGATGGATTTCGGCTGTGAAGGAGAATGCTTCGGGAGATGCACGGTTAATTCACCATTTTGATGCACGATTTTGGCGCTCCCGGGATGAATGGCTGCGGGAAGCGCGATAAACCGAGTAAAATCTTGAAATTCAGGTAGAAATGCAGAGGAGCGGTTCTTCTTCCGGTTAAAACAGGTTTTCGAATTGTGAATGAACAAAGAACTTTCCGATATCTGGACGTCGACCTTATCAGGATCGATGCCCGGTAATTCGACTTTGACGACAAATTGCTGGGCGTTCTCGTAAATTTCGACCGCCGGCCGCCATACGGGGAGACGGTTGGCATTTCTCTGGTGCGAGGCAGACTTAGGCAATCGAGCCAAGGGCAGCATAATATCTATATCGTTCGCATGAGCGGCGCAATAGAAATTTGAATTGTTCGCTTGAGTCAACATGATCGGCAACCTCCTTATCCGTAATGCCGCCTGCCTATATATCTAATTCATACTCTTTCGTCTTCTTGTCTCGACTTCAATTCGCTTTCTCTATATATACAATATCGTAAAGGATTCGAATTGTTCAAAAAAAAATGAAGCGAATTTCATGCCAAATTCACCAATAGTCGCTTTATCCCGGAAATGGGAGGGTAAACACGTAAACAAGATTGAATTTATTAAAGATAATGCTTGTTTCATTCTTAAGGGATGAGACAAAATGGCGCACTCAATCAATCCGATGTGTTAAAAAACTCACAAAGAAAATGAAAATCAGGCTAAAATAGTGATCAAAAAATGACTCATGATTCTTTTTTTGACTGAAAGAGAGCCCTTTTCCATTTGCATTTTGAGAAAGAAGGACGATATGCGCTCCTTGACTCGCGGCAGGTGGAAATTATGATTTCATGTTCACACTAAAACTGAATGAAAATACAGAGTTACAATGAAAAGAACTTATCAACCCAGTAATACGAAGCGGATCCGAACTCACGGATTTCGGGAGCGAATGAAAACGCGCGGCGGCCGGGATATACTTCGCCGACGCCGTCGCAAAGGGCGTTATCGCTTGACGGTTTCGGAAACGATGCGCGACAAAATACGTTAAGCCGGTTTTTTGACCGCTGCGGATCAGAATTGATAATTAAATTTGGATACGAGACTTCGTAAAGTCGAACGCTTACGAAAGAGAGAAGAAATTCGAAGCGTATTGCGGCAGCGCGGCTTGGAAGGCAAGTATTGCTTTCTTCATGTTCGCTCTAACCGGTTTCCCTATTCCCGGTTAGGCGTTGTAGTCAGCCGGGCTGTAGGAAATGCAGTGGTTCGCAATAAAACGAAGCGATGGTTGCGAGAGATTTTCCGGCGCAGCAAGAGTCAATTAAGCCGAACGGTTGATTTGGTCATCCGAGCGAAAGGAGTCGTCCGCGAGGCGGCCTATAACGAGTTGGCGGATGAAATACATCGCTTAATGAAACGACAAAATCTCCTCTAAAAGCCGATGAGTTTTTTTTCGGGCGGCCAGGACCGATAAAGCGGCGCCGGATCAACGGATTCATGAACATGAAGGGGGCGTTACAAGTCATCGCATCCTTACCGGCGCGGTGGATCATTGGGATGCTTAAAGCCTACCGCCGGTGGATTTCGCCCTATGTAGCGCCGGCTTGTCGTTTTTATCCAACGTGTTCAGTATACGCAATCGAAGTGATCGCCTCATTCGGCGTCGTCAAAGGCGGCTGGCTGGCTTTGAGGCGCATTTTGAAATGTCATCCGTTTCATCCTGGAGGAATCGATCTCCCGCCCAAGCCGATTGATAGGAAAAAGAGCCGCTGGTAATTCTGCTCGCTTACGTTCAAAATTCAACGAGCAACACATGGATACGGAAAAACGATTAATTTTATGCTTTGCGTTGTCTATGCTGATCATCTTCGCTTTCAGCTGGTTAAACGTAAAGAACGCCAAGGACCGCCAGCCGGCGTTGGAAAGCGCTGCGCCGGCATCCGTGACGGATGTTCCCGATCAAGCGCCGACTCAAACGCCTATCATTGCGCAAGAAACGCCGCCGACCGAAGCGGAGTCGTCGACCGCCCCACAATCTGCGAAAGAACCCGCCGCAAAAGAACTCGCCTCCTGGAATTGGCTGCCGGCCTCTCGGCCGGAGAGCGCGCCGCAGGAAGTCGTCGTGGAATCGCCTTTGTATCAAGTGACGTTTTCTACATTCGGCGCCGCGCCCGTTTCTTGGAAACTCCTTCAATTCAAGGAACTGCTGGAAGATCCTCGCTATCTAGAACTGCAGGCGAACCGCGGTTCGCAAACCGATCAACAATTGGCCCAGTTGGAATTAAAATTGTACAACGATCACAAAGACAACGGCCCTCACTACGTCGAAGCGATCGATTCTCTGTTTCCAAAGGGCCGGTCGGGTTTTCAGGTGAAATGGGGGAAGGATCGGGACGATCGCAACATTCCGTACAACGGCCCTCAGGATCGAATCGCGGTCGACAAGCCGACGCCCGTTCAGTTTGTTTATGAATCGGACGGCTTGCGAATCGAAAAAATCTATACCTTTTTCCCCGATAGTTATCATCTCGAATTGGATATTCGCATCGCCAACCGATCCGGCGAAGAAATCGTTTTCGGGGAGAACGGGCATTACGATTTACTCTGGCGAGGCGGCTTCGGAAATCCTTCCATGCGGAAAGACGCCCTCAACAATCTTCTTGTCCAAGAGGATGGATCGACGGCGATTACGCCCGTCAGCAGCGTCGTCAAGGGAGTAGGCGGAAGCGGTCCGCTGCTTCCCGAATATCAATCATCGCAGATCGAATTGTCGTATGGCAAACACATCGGTTGGATCGGCGTGGGCCAGAAATACTTTTTGGCCGCGTTGGCCCCGAAAACGCAGACTCGTCAAGCGTTGAAAGGCGTTTCGACGCCCGGCGCCGATCTATTCGCCGTCGTCAAGCCGGATGTCGGCGTGCGAATGGAAATGGAGCCCTTGGCCAATGGGGCGACGCACAGCGATAAGTTTATTCTGTATGTCGGCCCCATCAGCGAAGACGACCTTGTGAAAGCCGGAGAAGGCATGGAAGAGGCGCGCCAGATCTTTCTCCGAAGCATCGTCGGTCCGATCGCGCACATCATGCTTCGCCTCTTGCAGGGAATGTACAAGATCATCCCCAATTACGGGCTGGTGATCATCATGCTGACCCTCTTGATGAAGATCTTGATGTTCCCCATCTATCAGAAGCAGATCCATACCACCAAGAAAATGCAGGCTCTGCAGCCGCAAATCAACGCGCTGAAGGAAAAATACAAAAACGATCAGCAGAAGTTGCAGAAAGAGCAGATGGAGCTTTTCCGCAAGCATAAGGTCAATCCTCTCTCCGGCTGTCTAACCATGCTGACCACCATCCCCGTCTTCATCGCGCTGTACGCCACCTTCGCCATGGCGGTCGAATTGCGAGGCGCTCCGTTTTTCGGATGGATACAGGATTTATCCGCTCCGGACGGCGCCTTCTTCCTGCCTATCAGCTCCTACATTATCCCGGTAAACATCCTGCCGATCGCCTACGCGGTCTTAATGTTATGGAGCACCAGCCAGCAATCTATGGAAGGCCCCAACGCCGCCGCGATGAAAATCCTTCCATTGATTTTTGTGTTCATTTTCTGGACTATCGCTTCCGGGGTGATTTTGTATTTCGTCATTAGCATCTTTCTCGATGTATGCCAGCGGCTGATCATGGACAAACTCAAAGGAGACGGACTCGCGCCTTCCAAGCCGGCCAAATCGAAATGACGCCGGCGGCGCTTCGGCAAACAGACGGTGGAGTAAATGCCGAACGCCTACCAAAAAGAATGCAAGGCTCCCCTCTATTTCTTTAGCGCATGGACGGTTTCTGAACCGCCGGGAGCCGGAACGGAGAACGCAAACATGAAAGAACTTATTAGCAGCGGTAAAAGTTTGGATCTCGCCACACAGGCGGGATTGGAGCAATTGACGGCGAATCGCGAAGAAGTCGAAGTGGAGCCCCTGGATGCAGGGAGCAATGGATTTTTGGGCATTGGACGAAAACCGGCCCGCGTCCGAATTACGCTTCGCCCCGACGATCGAATTCGCACGCAGGTTTTCTTACGCAACATTCTTCAATTTATGAATATCGAGACGGACGTGCAAATCACCGAAGAGAACGAAAATATCACTGTCGTCCTCGGCGAAGAAGCCTCCGTATTGATCGGCCATCGAGGGCAGACGTTGGATGCGCTGCAGTATCTCATCGCCCGCTATCTCAATGAAGATAAAGAAGAGTGGAAAAAAGTGATTCTCGACATCGATAATTATCGAGATCGGCGGGAAGAGAATCTCCGCAGCATGGCCGAACGAATGGCGGATCAGGTGATCCGCAACAAACGCGACATCCGTACAGAGCCGTTGACTGCGCCGGAACGGCGCATCATCCACATGACGTTGAAAGATAATACGGCCGTCACCACGTTCAGCATCGGCGACGGCGCTCGGAAGCGCGTCGTCATCACGTCGTCAGATCGATCGGAGAGGCGATCCTCTTATCGGCGGGGCGGCGGTCGGAGCCGCGGTAAATACAGCGGAAGCCGGAGCAGTGCAAGCGGTTCAGGTGGACGAGGCGGTTCAGGCGGTTCAGGCGGACGAGGCGGTCGAGGCGGTTCAGGCGGACGGGGCGGCTCGGGCGGCCGGGGCGGTCGACGGGGAGGCGGGGAGAAGCGCGGCGGCGGATCCCGATCTCGAACCGAAGCGGCGTCTTAAAAATCAAAATACGCTTCAACGGCCCGGCGATCGCCGGGCCGTTTTTGCATGCAGACAACATAATCAAGACGAAAGATGCAGGATAAATGTGAAGCGTACCCCTTAGAGCGTAAAAAAAAGAAGGCCGCAAGCGGATTTGAGAGGTCAACTCATGGATTCCTTCTGATACAATGGAAAAATTAATACATATTTTATGGGGAAACAGACCATTGGATAAATCACAAGACAACATTGCATTCAAACCCATCAAACTTGAAAAAAGCCGATTCAAAAGAGCGGAAACTTATTTTTACGCTTCGATGCATTTATGGTGCCTGTCCGATCGGATGTTTCGAGGCGTAGATTCAACGATTTATCACTGCTGCATCCAAAAAACCGCCAGTCAGTGGTTTTCGTATTTTTGGAATGATCCAGATATACGGAAATGCACGAAAAGGAGGCATTTGAATCCGGACGAAAACTTTCAATTGCGCTCGAAGCGGACTAAAAGACGCGCGAAATTTCTACCGCGGCGGTGTATAATCAGTCCTTTATTCATTCGCCGGCCGGATTACGACTCTCTATCTAAAGGAAACAATTACCGAACTTTTTATGTAATGCGCGATCCCCGCGACGTTATCGTCTCCTCGTATTTCTCCATTCGCTATTCTCATCCCCTCAACGATCAAATCCAAAAAATGCGGGATAGGATGTCCAGCCAATCCAAAGAAGAGGGGATCACCTATTTGATCGAAGTTTCCCAAGAGGGATATTTTTTAATTCTGGATGAATGGATTCATGCGCCGTCCGATGAGCGCGTGAAATTATTCCGTTATGAAGATTTGTTCGGGGATAATCAATTGGAAGCGTTTGTTGAATTGATGAATCATCTTGAAATCAACATTTCAAGGGAGGTCTTGAGCGAGGTTTTAGGCCGAATTCAATTCCAAAAAATTTCCGGCCGCGAGACGGGAAAAGAGGATGTTCGTCACCACTATCGGAAAGGCGTGGCCAACGATTGGAAGAATCACCTGACGGATCGTCATATCGACCTGATCAAATCGAAAGCCGGCGATCTCTTGATCGATCTGGGATATGAACAGGACGCCAATTGGTGATCGGCCCTTTTCTCCTCCTCCACGCTCCCGGCGTGCAAAGGATCAAATTTCTATTGTTCTGGAGCAGAAGAAAAAAAACCGATTGCGCAGTATTGCGCAAAATCTTTCTTCCGGCGACAATTTAAACATCGGGTATTCAAACAAGGAATAAAAATCGATGTCTGTACAAGAAGACGCCCAACCGCGAGAGGCGAATTTTCTATCCGATCTGGAGGATGATTTTCCGATATTGGAACTCATCCTTCGCAATTACTTGTCGGACAAGGAAATTATGGACGTCCGCAAAGCCTACTTTTTCGCCTATGACGCTCATAAGGATCAGATTCGCGCCAATGGCGACCCCTACATCTCCCACCCGCTGGCCGTCGCCGAAATCCTTGCGGAATATCAGATGGAAGTCAACAGCATTATCGCGGGGCTGCTTCATGACATTCTAGAGGACACCGATTACACCTATGAACAGTTGGTCGGCGAGTTCGGAGAGGAGATCGCCAGTTTAGTGCAGGGGGTGACCAAGGTTGGAAAGATCGGCATAGGCTATCAAAGCGAAGAGGAGATGGAAAATTTGCGGAGAATGCTGGTGGCCACCGCTCACGATCTGCATGTCATTGTGATCAAATTAGCCGACCGCCTTCACAACATGCGCACCCTCCATTTTCTTCCCCGGCGCAAACAAATTCGAATCGCCCGTAATACTCTCGACATTTACGCTCCTCTGGCGCATCGATTGGGGCTGGGCCGCATCAAGTGGGAATTGGAAGATTTGTGCTTGATGTTTCTCCATCCGGAGGCGTACGAGAATATCAAAAAGCAAGTGGCCTTGAAGAGGCGGGAACGCGAATTTCTCATCAATGAGGCGCGCGACCAATTGATCAAAGCGATCGAAAAACGCGGGATTTTCGCCACGGTTGAAGGTCGAGCCAAGCATTTTTTCAGCATTTTCATGAAAATGCAGCGGGACAATAAAAGCTTCAAAGAAATTCATGATTTAATCGCATTGCGAGTCATTTGTGAAAACATCGGCGAATGCTACGCCGCCTTGGGGGAAGTTCACACCATGTGGCGGCAGGTGGAAGGCCGATTCAAGGATTATATTTCCAATCCCAAGCCGAATAATTATCGCTCCATACACACGACGGTGCTGGGCCCGAACGGCCGCATGATGGAGATTCAAATCCGCACCCAGAAAATGCACCAAATCGCCCAGCACGGCATTGCCGCTCATTGGCACTATAAAGAGCAGAGCGGGCGGCGCCTGGGAGGCGATTCGAAATGGCTGCACATTTTCAACCAGGAACTGCCGGACACCCGCGATCCGGAAGATTTCATGCAATCCATCCGGAGCGATCTGTTTTCGGATGAAGTGTATGTTTACACTCCCAAAGGCGAATTGATTCGCCTGCCCAAAGACGCTACGCCCGTCGATTTCGCTTACAAAATCCATACGGAGCTTGGACATCGCTGCTGCTCGGCCAAAGTGAACGGCCGCATGGCGCCCTTGAATTACAATCTGCAGACCGGCGATGTCATTTCCATCCAAACCTCGAATAACAGCCGCCCTTCGGCCGCGTGGCTGGAATTTGTTAAAACATCGTCCGCCCGGAATAAAATTCGGCGGTATCTATTAGAAGATCAATGGGATAAGTTATTAAAACGCGGGCAGTCTACGCTGACCCGCGAAATCACGCGAGCCGGCTTCAAGCCCCGCGAATTTTATAATTCCGATAAGTCTCATGAAATTGCGCAGACGCTTGGTTTAAAGAATCTGGAAGAATTGTTTGTCAATGTCGGATTCGGGCGCATATCCACCAAGCAGGTGATCGCCCGACTCTTGCAGCAGAACAAACCCAGCGAGACATCGAGATCGGCCAAAAAGAGATTCAAGGACGAAGAGAAAGAAGCAACGGCCGAGAATCGATCCGTAGTGCGTTTGGCGGACATCGATGACATCATGTATCGCATCGCGCGCTGCTGCAATCCGCTGCCCGGCGAAGAGATCGTCGGATTTGTCACGCGGGGCCGCGGAGTGACGATTCACAAAACCAACTGCCGGAACGTCGTCAATTTCAATGGTTCGCCCGAGCGCATATTGCCGCTGTTTTGGGCGAGCGACCAGCGCCATCCGGTCTCGGTCCGCCTCGAGATCCGCGCGAAAGACCGGCAGAATCTGCTCAGCGATTTATCCCTGCTAATCTCCTCCACCGGCACGAATATTTTGACTTGTCACAGCGAGACAGTGAATGCGATCGCCACTTTCATTTTCACTTTGGAAGTGATTAACACCAATCACTTGAACACCATTATGCAGCAGCTCTACGGCATCAGCGGCGTCAAAACAGTCCGTCGACTTCGCCCGCAGCACAAAAACGGCCTTGCCAAACGCTCCCATCACAAATCATAACGCCGGCGGCCATTTCAGCCGGAATCCTCGCTGCGGTCTGCTCCCCCCGCAAGATGCGGTTATAATGCAAAAAAGCCATGACGCGATCCTGCGGCCGGCCGTCTTTTTAATGGCGCCCGCTTTCCGTTGCGATGGAATCGTGAATGGCGGAAATTTTCTTTTTCCTGAGCGCAGGCGATTCAACAAGAGAGAAGAGCCTCGATTTAAACACGACAGACAACGGACGAGATTGATGGAGCGGGTTCGACTCGCTGCGGCTTCGAAAGCGAACGTATAAAAAAATTGTGAATCGCGTTTTCTATTTTTTAACGGGCTTCATTCTTGTGAGCATCTTGGCGGCGTTGATCTGGGCGGCCCGCACTCATCAAGAAACCGTTCAAAGCCTGCCGGACATCCTGGCCCGCGATTTTATTCCTCTCCTCGAAGGGGAGGAAATCGCCGATTTAAATCTGGGCGCCATTGAAGAGCGCGCGAAAGATTTAAAACGGGAATATCCGTACATAGATGAAGTGATCGTCCGAAAAATGAATCCGAACGGCGATTCGCTTCTTGTTTACCCTTTTTTCTATAACGTCGATCAGAAGGGGCTTCCGCCGGAAGACGACTCCTTGTTCCAACCCAAAGTGCTCGTGAATGAGAACGGAGAAACGCTGGGCGCCTTGTATATCAAGATCAGCGCCAAACGCAGCCGATTGTTCGTGTTTGCGATTCTGGGCAGCATTTTGGCGCTGCTGGCGATTAGCGTGTTGGGATTTTACACCATCCGATCGAAGGATCGGGAAGTTCAAAAAACCACGTCTCTATTGGAAGAAAAACAGCGCGAATTGATTCATTTAGAGCGCTTGGCCTTGGTCGGCCAGGTAACCGCCAACCTGATTCACGACTTGAAGAAGCCGGTGCTTAACATTCGAGCGGAAATCGGATCGATTCATGATCAACCGGTTCAAGATTCCATCAAGCAGGAAGTCGATTTCTTTTTGGGCATGATCCGCGAACTGCAATTAGAAGGCTTTCTGCGCCGGGATCAGGAGCGCGGCGAATTCGTCGACGTCTGCGAGATTATTGAACGCTCTCTCAATCTGGTGAAATATGCGCAAGAGAATGTGAAAGTCGATTTTGAACTGCCGGAGGATCTCCCCTTCATTTTCGCTCAACGGCGTCAACTGATTCAGGTGTTTTCGAATATTATTTTGAATGCGTTCCAAACCCTGCAGGGAGAAGGGCGAGTTCATATCCGAGCGATAGACGCCCAAGAGGAGGAAGAACGGCATCTGGAAATCTCCATTTCCGACGATGGGCCGGGAATGCCGTATGACATACTAACGCATATTTTCGAGCCCTTTTATACCACCCGACCGGACGCCGAATCCACCGGTCTGGGGCTATATATCAGCCAGTCCATCGTAGAAGCGATGGGAGGCAAAATCACGGTTCACAGCATCCCCAAGCACGGCGCCTCCTTCACGCTCCGCTTTCCTCTTTCTGAAGAAGAAAAGCCTTGACATCCAGTTAAAATAACCTCCCGCCAAACGTCTTTATTGGAGGATTTATTTGATCTTATAGAACACGATGTGTTCTTCCCGGTTGTTCAGTTCCAGAGGCGGTTCGATCGGGACGCAGAAATCCCGGATGGCTTGATGAAGCGGCGGAACATAAAAGAAGAAATGAGTCATGTTCTTCACGATCAATCCCACTTCTTTATTCATGATCTGCCGGCGGATATCCAAGAAGAGCGCAATAGCGGGAAATTCTTCTCGCAGCGAAGGATCCCGGTTAAACATATCGGCAAGATCGTAGACGGATTGAGTGTTGTAGTAGGTTCCTTCGTTGTTATATAACAATTCACGCTTGATCCCCTCCGGGGTGCGCTCTGAAAAATTGCGATATACGACCACATCGTTCCGGCCGGGAAGGTCGAAGGGAACATCATGCGTTTCGAGCAGCCGCTCCCACTCGGTATAATAGGCATGCACGAGGATAAAAAGAGACGAGGAATTTTCCGCCAATTTTCTCTTGGCGTGGAAGGCATAGTAGGGCGGGGCCACCAGCGTTTTATTCTCCGGGCAGTTTCGTTGAATATACATTCGCACTTTTTCCATCTCTTCGCCGGATAATTCAAACACGCCTTTCTCTTGCATGCTTGGCGCAAGTACTAGCGGACCGTTGGAGAATGTTCGAATCAAGAGAGAAAGAGGCTTCATGAGAAGAACGGGAAGCAGAAAGCAGAGGACGACTGTGCATTTCCCTAATTCAACCGGTTTACGAAAAGAGCGCAGGCGGAAGACGACGTCCGAGGCGGCGAACAAGGTGAGCAGAAAATAGGCGGAAAAAACGGCGACCGCCGGTTCGCCCAGGGTGAATATATACTCCACCGTACCGCCTTTGGTAACAAAAATAATCGAACCGAGCGAAAAAATCGCCCACCATAGCATATAATCCTCGACTGGATTATTACGATCCAACGAATAAAAAAGAAGCATTCCTAAAAGGGAGGCGAGTACAAATCCCCCTTCATAAAAAATAATGTCTCCTCCTTCCACGTACAGTTTGCTGATAAAGTAGGTGATCGTTCCCCAGACGGAATTGGCGGGATACGTTCCAACCTGCCTGAAAAAGACATGTTCAATATATTGCCCGCCGCTGTAAATCCACATGAATATAAAAATCAACGCTCCTGGAATGACCAAAGCAAGGCTGTACGGGATCAAAAAGCGTCGAAATCGAAGCCATACAAAAAACCACTGCAAGGCGATATAGGGCGCGGCGGTCATGTTGACATACGCGCACAAGGCCGAAACGAAGGCGGAGGCGTAAAGAAATCCAGACGGCCCTTCGCGCTGCACCGCTGTCAAAAATAAGAGTAAGTTAAAGCATTGCAGTAAGATAAGAAGCGGTTCGGACTGGTATCCGGCCGCCCACCAAACTCCTTCGGGAAGAAACAGATAAATACTCCCCGCCGCGGCGGAAAAGAGCGGTCTGTTGAACAATCGGGCGGCGATTCCCCACACGCAACAAGCGGTTAAAGCGTGCTGCATAATCTGCCACAGGCGCACCAGGGTGGGATCGCCATCTAAAAGTCCTACCAGGAAAGAGCCCCAAAACAGCAAAAACGGAGGCTGAGGGCTGGGCAGATCTTTGTAAAGAACATCTCCTTCGGAGAGACGCCACGACAGATAGAGATAATTTCCATCTCCAAAATCGACGTATTTTCCGTTGATGCTCAACATGGCGAGAAACACATATAAAATCAACGCGGCCATAAAATACAAAACCGCTTTAGTCTTGAAATTTTTCTCGAACTCGCCCGAAGAAGATCGATCCGACTTATCCTGAGTAATTTTCTCGATTCTCTGCTTTGGATGCACCGGTTCAAGCGCCTCGGATTGTTGATCATTGTCGCCGACGATTATGTCAATCATCTTAAATTCCTCTCCCATCTCAAATTTCTCTTCCGGGATTTTTTCAAGCGGTTCATTTGCGTCCTGCGATTCACGATCAAAAGCAAGCGCGAAGATATCGTAGTATATATTTGATTTTGTTGATTCTATAGGAAATAAATCAAAAACAATCCGCTGACGCTTCAACTTACCATGTTCGCATCACAGGCTCCAGGAGTGCGTGCAGGATGGATCATGGAATTCATAGCGCTGCTTCCATAAATTGTGATCATTCATGAAAAAAGAATGTAAGAATAACGATGAGGGTAGGGCGGCATCGCAAGGAAGAAGAGCCCATTCCCTGATTTTTCAGACCTTAAAATGACCTTTTATCATAAAAATCCTTGTATCAATCAATAAATTGATGTTTAATTGAAGAGTGGGCATGAATGTAAATATGATGGCTTCGTTTGAAGCGAATGAGGAGGGATTTTGTAGGATTTTATTATAAATTCTTATTTGCGCTCGAATTAAAACGGACATTGCCGATAATAAAAGCGACCTCATTGGCATCTGGCGAAAAAAAGGGTAAAAAAAAGTCTCTAAAAACGATCGTAAATCTTTTTTTTTCTTGACATTGTTGCAAATTTCTTTAATTTAGTAGTATACTATGGCGCACTTGCGTCTGCTTGGCGCATGTGAGAAGATGCCGTGGTAAAAACCGACTCAGTATGAAAAGGGGAAGAGGAAACCGTCTTCACCCCTGAAATATGTTCCGTACGTGTAAAATCACGTGTTCGGGAGAGGAGCAAGATACCCCATGAAAGTATCCCATTACGTTGTCCTCGGTGCTCTCGCAATCTTAATGGCGGCCGTGATCCCGTGTGGTGCGCAAGATGATGCGTGGGATTTCGCTTACAACGGCGATGCGCTGCCTCAACAGATTGTCGACGAAGGTGGAGCGGATTGGCAGCCAAGAGAGGGTGAAACCAACGGCCGTCCCAAATACGAATCGATTCTCATGAATGACGAGGCGCAAACGGGCGGAATTTGGTCGCGGCGCGACGATAATTCCGAAGATCCCGACGCCCCCGACGCCAGCGGTTGGGCGCGCGGATATTTATTTGGAACGGACGTCTATGATCAGTGGCAAGGCAAAATGACGCTGGTCCTCCGCATTAAAGATCTCGGCACGGATTCCCTGAAATCCGTCG
>JAFGTC010000204.1 GCA_016934335.1 Candidatus Omnitrophota bacterium
CTCGATTTCGTCGGCATGGGAGAAAACCGCTATATCGGCGGAGTGGCGGAAAAATACGGGATGGAGATCGAAATCAATTCTGCCAAGAGGCGCACATACGAAATTTATGACGATATCGTTCGCGGGCGAATCGAACCGCTGGACGGCGTCATGGATTTTCTCGACCGCTGCAAACGGCTGGGGCTGAAGACGGCGGTGGCCACCAGCGCCGATCGCACCAAAATGGATATCAATCTTCGCGAGATGGGGCTTTCGGAAGCGAGTTTCGACGCCTGCATCAACGGCCTCGAAGTGGAGCGCAAGAAGCCTCACCCCGACATTTTCTTATATGCCGCCGAGAAAATCGGCGCGCCGCCTCAGAACTGTCTGGTAGTCGAAGACGCCGTATCGGGCGTGGCCGCAGCCAAAGCGGCCGGCATGAAATGTTTGGGCTTGATGACAAGTTTCACCGCCGAACAGTTGGCCGGCGCCGATTGGATTTCCCACACTCTCGCCGACGCTCCGGCCGAAGCGACGGAATGGTGATCCATTCAATGTCAGAAAGCCGGATTTTGATTTTCGCTATTTACATTTAAATGAATCGAACGTATTGTTTTTATAGGGATTAGATTCGGATTTCCACAGAAAAAAATGTTCGAGAAGAAAGAGAAACATGAGCAAAAAAAACCGATTTTCCGAACCAGCCAAGATGAAGTTTGGGAGCAGTTGAGCCGGGAAATTCAAGGGCGATTTATCGAAGGGGAAACCAGCAAAGGGGGCAAAGTGACTGCCAAGGTCGGCGAGTGGACGGTCACGCTCGATTTGTATTGCGTCGATACGCACCATAACCATATCGTTTACACACGCATGCGGGCGCCTTTCGTGAATAAGGACGGATTCCGATTCCTCATTTACCGGCAAACTTATTTTACAGCGATCGAAAAATATTTCGGACTGCAGGACATCGAAACAGGCAATCCCGATTTTGATAAAAATTATGTCATCCAGGGGAATAATGAAGAGAAAGTAAAGCAGTTATTCTCAAATGCCAAGATCCGGGAAATCATTCACTCGCTTCCCGTATTTTATGGACAAGTCAGAAATGACGACGGTTGGTTTCATGAGGAATTTCCCGAGGGAGTAGACGAACTCTATTGTCTTGTGGAGGAGAAACTGACGGATATAAAAAAATTGAAAGACATGTTTGAGTTATTTTCGGAAATTCTCAATACGCTATGTCACATTGGTTCGGCATATGAAAAAGATCCGAACATCGATATCTGAAGTTCGGCGCTGGCAGGATGTCTCGATTTCGGTAGATTTCACCTCAGGGCGCCCTCTAAAGCCTTGGGAGGGATGCAATTGCTAGCATCGGAGTGAAGAAACATAGAAACCCATGCGGTTAAATATTAATAAAGAAGAAAATAAAGGCGTAAAATAAAACAGTCAGAATCAACGCGTATAGCAGCGGCTTTTTGTGGAAATTCCATCCATACGCATCGTACGGCGACTCATCCTGTTCCTCGTTCTGTTGAATGTCTACGTCTTTTTCATCTGCCATCTTGATCTCTCCTTACGAAGGGATATGCTAGTCGGCTTCATGCCGAGGATCAATCCTTATTTGTCGTGAAAATGATTAGAATTACCGCGTAAGATTGACTCGATCGATTTTGTTCCTTTTTTCAACATAACGAATCACAGCGTCGCGGAGCCATACGCCGGCATCCGTCCAAACAACGGATTGAAGAGCGGGCAGATAACGCTGAACCTGATCGCTGACAAAACTATTGGTCACGATTTTATACCTGCGCTGGGGATCAATCGGTTCGGGGCCGTAAAAATGTTTGGGGATGTCTTTGCCAAGGACAGAGGCCACAACCAACGTATTTTCGAAGGGGAAGATGTTGTAGATGTCGCGGTAGGAAAATTCGCCCTTTTTGAGGCTTCCCCGCGTCCCTCCGCTGTTCTGGTAGGAGAAATTCGCGCCCGTCGCTTCTAAAAAAGCTGCGTTGGCCAGCATGATCATGTCGTTTTTGCTGAATGAATTCTGAGCCTCGCCCAAGCGCCGGTCGACCAGTTCGGAGACCTGATCCTCCCATTTTTTGACTTCGACGGCTGTTGCGGGATCTTCGCCGCCTATGTTTTCATCCACGGAGATCAATTGATAGTTGAAATCTACAATGCGATCCGTCTCCGTATCCGCCGTCAGATCGATGCGGCCGATATACCGCCCTCTGGCGCCGGCATGAACGATGGGAACGCCGTTGATTCTTTTTTCATTCTTTAAGACGGTATGACTATGACCGCCGATGATTAAATCGAGGCCTTCGACCTGTTCGGCGATGCCGGGATCGAAATCAATTCCAACATGGGTGAGAGCCACGATCAAATCGGATTCCTTCGATGCTTCTTTAGCCATGGATTGGAGCGCATCGGCGGCTTTGACAAATTTAACGCCTTCGGTATTCCGCTTTTGAGTAAGAAAAGGGGTGTTCTCGGTAACGACGCCTAGAACAGCAATGCGGAGTTTTCCTTTTGTGAAGATCTTATAAGGCGCATCGCCTAAAACATGCCACTTCCCGTCGGGTTCTGTGACAAAGGCGTTTCCGCACAAAATCGGGAATTGAGCGATGTCTCGATGGTGCGAGATGCGCTGCCAACCGTTGTCGAATTCATGATTGCCGAGGACAGCGGCGTCGAGTCCGAAATGATTTGCAACATGAAAAACGGGATCGCCATTGAACATCAAAGAGACGGGCGTTCCCGTGACCAAGTCGCCGGAATTGAGAATCAGCACGTTGGCTTCCTGCCGGCGAACTTGTTGAAAATAAGCGGCTGCCCGGGCCGCTCCGCCGCTTCCATTTTCGTCAGGGGATAAAAAGGAATGGACATCGCCTTGAAACAGTATGGTTAACGGGGCAATCTCCGCCCAGACCGAGTAAGGAATAAGCAGAAGCCATAACGATGCAAATACAAGCGAGATGAGTTTTGCCGCATTATTGGTGGGAATTTTTTTGATCATTGCGCCGCTTTTTCTTACTGTTATCCTATTTGAACTTTTTCATCATCGAAGAGA
Organism: Candidatus Omnitrophota bacterium; assembly: GCA_016934335.1. Lineage (GTDB taxonomy): Bacteria > Hinthialibacterota > Hinthialibacteria > Hinthialibacterales > Hinthialibacteraceae > JAFGTC01. Next base: position 3,056 of record JAFGTC010000204.1, read on the forward strand.
AAAAACCTGACTTTAGAAGCCTGAAAATCGGCCGATAACTATTGACGCCGATGCGTTGTTTTAAGACTCACAGATTTATTTTAGCGGTTCGTTGTCAGGGCGAAGAGGATCATGGAGTCAATTTTTTATAAAAAGAAGTTGGCTGATTATGAAAGAGAATAAACCCAAACTGATATTGCCTGGAAGAAGCGCCTCATTGAGCATCGTGATCGGAATCAACGGTGAACCCTATCTAAATACAAACTGCAGCAAAGGCCTCTCATATATTCGAGAGAAGAACGACCGCCCTTCCATTTGGAAGCGAATCCTAACCAAAGTATTATCGCCGCCCGCGCCCTAAGCGCAGACGGCGATTTTCCACATTCAATTTCGATCATCCCACATTATTTCATCGATTGGTTCGAATTGCGAATCCTGACGAAAAGCGTTTTGAAGCAGTCAACCGATTCGTTGGCGGCTTTATTGTTCGGATTACCTTCTCCATAATACGCTCTTACGAAGGGGGCCATGCCGCACCAGGTCGTCTGCAGCATTCCTCGAGCGCGTTGAGCGGTTTCGGGATGGGCGTTCGTGCGGACCGACTGGACAAGGTTCAACTGCTCAAGGGCGACTTCCGATTTGCGCCAAGGGCAGTAGACCGCCGAAAATCCCTTCAACGCAAAATAGGGCAGCGTCGGCTCCGCCCGTTCATAATGCCAATCGCAGATTACGATATCTTTGGGGACCATATCGATGGCGGCTTCGGTGTCATTGATGCTGGCCTCCCATTTTCCAATTCCAGTCACTTTGCCGTTGAGAAACCGGTCGCCCCACATCCATAAGGTTCGGTTGGATTCCGCCAGGTGTTCATGCAGCAAGCGGATTTCGTATGCGAACAGTTTCGCCGGATCCTTTCCCTGGCAGCGAGGGCAGTCTTCGTCGGCGATAATGAAGACTTCGTCCATGCCGACGTGAAAGGACTTGGCTTCGCAGGCGTCGGCCAGTTCGTCGATGAGAGAGAACATCACCTTGTGAACTTCGGGATGCAGGGGGCAGTAACTGCGGCAGTAAATATCCTTATTGTCGGGGTATTTGCCGGGCGTTTCGTCGAATTCGGGATAAACCGACAATAATCTCCCGTTGCGCTCCGCCCACGATTGATGGCCCAAGCAGTTGATTTGCGGAATCAGTTCAACATTCGCCTCGCGGCAGGCGGCGAGAATTTCTTTGACCTCCGCTTCACTCAACGCTCCCCGGTTAGCCAATTCCGGGTGTTCTTTATACTGAAAGTTGTAATTGAATTCCAGAACAAGCGTGTTGACGCCTTCTTTGGGCAGCGCTTCCCGGATGAATTGGAGGCAAAGAGGCAGGTCTCTACTGTGCGGGGCGCCAAAATGGATGCCGCGAATGGGCAGATCCTCGGGATCGGAACTTGCGAAGAACGGCGTGTGCAAAAAGACGGCGATCAGAAAAATTTTTGACATCTTCATGGGGGGATTCCTTTCTATGAAATGATTGATGCTCCATCCATCCAGACTTTTCTGAGAGAAAGTCAGGCGATGTAGACCGTTTTAATGTTGACAAATTCTTTGACGCCAAAATGGGAGAGTTCGCGTCCATAGCCGCTTTCCTTGACGCCGCCGAAGGGAAGGCGAGGATCGGACTTCACGAAACTGTTGACGAAGCAGCAGCCCGCTTCCAAATCCCGCGCCGCGATGCGCTCGCCGCGCGATACATTTTCGGTAAACACCGCTGCGCCCAATCCAAAAACCGAATCGTTGGCGATGCGGACGGCGTCGCGTTCGTCTTTGGCTATCATGACGGAAGCGACCGGTCCGAAGATTTCTTCGTCATAGGCGGGCATTCCCGGTTTGACGTCCACGAGGACGGTCGCCGGGTAGAATGCGCCTTTGCCTTCGGGGATGACGCCGCCGAGGATGCAGCGCGCCCCTTTTTCGACGCTTCGTTGAACCTGATCGTGCAATTCATCGCGGAGATCAAACCGAGCCATGGGGCCGACTTGCGTATCTTCCTGCATAGGATCGCCGATTTTGGCGGCGCGCATGCATTCCACAAATTTTCCGAGGAAGGCATCGGCAATCGATTCGACGAGGATAAAGCGCTTGGCGGCGATGCAGCTCTGCCCGGAGTTAATCAGCCGGCTGGCGGCGCAGAGAGAGGCCGCTTTGTCGAGATCGGCGTCTTCGAGAATCACATAGGGATCGCTGCCGCCCAGTTCGAGAACCGTTTTCTTCAGCATTTCGCCCGCTTTTTTCGCCGCGGCGCGGCCGGCCGGCGTGCTTCCGGTCAGAGTGACGGCTTTCACAAGCGGATTTTCGATGACGGCGCCGACCTTCGGGCTGCCGATCAGCAATGTTTTGAAAAGAGAATCGGGAAACCCGGCCCGCTGGAATATTTCTTCAATGGCCATCGCGCAGCCCGGGACGTTGGATGCATGTTTGAGGACGCCGGCGTTACCCGCCATGAGAGCGGGCGCGGCAAAGCGAAACACCTGCCAGAAGGGAAAATTCCAGGGCATGACCGCCAAGATAATGCCGATCGGCTGAAAAGCGATAAAACTTTTCGCTGCATCCGTATCGATAATTTCGGGTTGGAGGAATCTTTCGGCGTTGTTGGCGTAATACGAACAAACCCAGGCGCATTTTTTCGCCTCAGCGCGGCCGTCGCGGATGGGCTTGCCCATTTCCTGAGTCATGAGCTGCGCATATTCGTCGGCGCGTTCTTCTAGAATCTGCGCCGCATGATGCATCAACTCTTTTCGATGCGCAAAGGGAGTTTTGCTCCATTCGACGAAAGCCTGCTGAGAGCGCTGAAGAGCGGCCTCGATCTCAGCCGGCTGCATCTCTTCGTACGCAGCGATCGCTTCGCCGGTGGCGGGATTAATCACTTCGAGCGGCATGACGGCGGCCTCCCCGAACAAGAATGATGGATGAATCATCCTATCATAAACATATCATAGGAATACAGAGAACTATTCCGTTCTTCCGCCGCGCAACGATCTTTTCAAAACTTTCCCTGTTTGGGGGAGTATTTTTTGCAAATAATGATTCAGGGCTGTTCCCCCCGGATTTTTTTCCGTAATAATTCCTGCACCGTGTCGGGCTGAGCTTTGCCGCGCGATTTGCGCATCACCTGGCCGACAAGGAAATTGAGGGTGTTGTCTTTGCCGTTTTTGTATTCTTCGACCGGGCCGGCCTGTTCGACGATGACTTCGTCGACGAATTTTTCGATTTCGCCGGAGTCGCTGACCATCTCCAGGCCTTTCTCTTGGATGATTTTTTCGGGCAGGTCGCCGGTCTGGAGAGATTTATTAAGAACTTTCTTGGCGATGTTCTGATTAATTTTTCCCGAATCGAGGATCTGAGCCAGTTGGGCGAGATGCTCGGGCGTGATTTTTAGATCGGCGATCTCTTTTTCATCCTCGCCGCCCAGTTCGCGCAGAATATAAACCATAATCCAGTTGCTGTAGACTTTAGGGGCGTTATGGAGGCGGGTGCATTCTTCAAAGAAATCGGCCACCGCTTTTTCGGCGGCCAGTACGCCGGCGTCATAATCGGGAAGGCCATATTCCTCCACAAAACGCTTTCGTTTGGCGTCGCGCAACTCGGGAAGGTCTTTTCGCAGCGTTTCCAAATATTCGCGATCGATGTGAACCGGCGGCAGATCGGGTTCGGGGAAGTAGCGATAGTCTTTGGCGCCTTCCTTGACGCGCATGGAGCGGGTTTCGCCGCGTTCGTCGTCCCAGAGACGAGTTTCCTGGATAACCCGCCCGCCGTCTTCGAGAATTTCGGTCTGGCGGCGCATTTCATAATCGAGAGCGCGGAGCACCGCCCGGACGGAGCCGACATTCTTCACTTCGACCTTCGTACCAAACTCTTTTTGGCCTTTGGGGCGCATCGAGACGTTCAGTTCGAAGCGCAGCGATCCTTCCTGCATTTTGCAGTCGCTGACTTCGAGATAGCGCAGAAGGCTGCGCATGGTTTCCATAAAGGCTTCGGCTTCTTCGGGGCTGCGCATGTCGGGCTGGCTGACGATTTCCAACAGAGAGGTGCTGGCGCGATTGAGATCGACCAGCGATACGCCGCGCCCTTTGTAGACATCGTGCACCAATTTTCCCGCGTCTTCCTCCAGATGGATGTTATGGATGCCGACGGTTTTTTCGCGGCCGCCGGGCATGAGGATCGTCATGGCGCCATTGCGCCCCAGGGGCCGGTATTCCTGAGAAATCTGATAATTTTTGGGAAGATCGGGATAATAATAATTCTTGCGATCGAATTCCGTAACTTCGGGGATGTCGCAGTTCAGCGCCAAAGCCACTTTCAGCGACAGTTCCATGGATGTTTTGTTGAGCACGGGCAGCGTACCGGGCAATCCCAGACAAACTTCGCATACATAGGAGTTGGGTTCGCCTCCAAATTCGGCTCGCGTATCGCAAAACACTTTCGATTTAGCGGCCAGTTCAACATGCGTTTCAAAACCAATGACGGGTTCGAATTCCATTCTTATCACCTTTATACAAATTCATTTCTCAAATTTCAGTCAAAAGAAAACGATCGACATGCTCCGATTCGGCGCTTTTGGGAATTGTAGCAAGGCGCCGCTAAAGGACGAAGATGAAAGCGATGTTCTATTGATTGCCGGATGAGTCAAGGGCGAGTATGATATGATTTTATGCAGTTTTGCATCCAAGAAACAACCAAGTTCGATCACTCTGGAGAAATTCATGAGCCATCCGTTTTATTTAACCACCGCCATCGCCTATGTGAACGGGAAGCCGCATGTGGGGCACGCCTACGAATTTATCGCATCGGATGCAATTTGCCGGTATCACCGCATGCTGGGCGAAAACGTTTTTTTCCTATCCGGCGTTGACGAGCACAGCGCTCAAGTCGAAAAAGCGGCCCGCGACGAAGGCGCCTCCACCCAGGATTATTGCGACAAGATGGCCGTAGTTTTCCGCGAATTGCACGAAAAACTGGGATCGCATCTGGATGGATTCATCCGCACCAGCGAACCCCGCCATCATGTAACGACGCAGGAAATGCTGAGGCGATCGTATGAAAAAGGCGATATATATAAGGGGCATTACGAAGGGTGGTACTGCGTATCTTGCGAAGCGTTCTATCAGGATGACGATCTGGAAGCGAACAATTGCTGCCCCGTTCATAAAAAACCCTGCGAATGGCTGAAGGAAGAAAATTATTTTTTCAAACTAAGCAAATACACGGAAGCCCTAAAACAACATTTTCAGGAAAATCCTACATTTAACCAGCCGGACGGATACCGCAATGAGATGACGGCGCAATTGGAGCGCGGTCTCAAAGACATCAGCATATCGCGATCCACGACGAAATGGGGCGTCCCCCTGCCCTGGGACGAGAGCCATGTGGCGTACGTCTGGTTCGACGCGCTCTCGAACTACCTGACCGGCGTTGGATTTATGAAGGAAGAAGAGACATTCAAGACTTTTTGGCCCGCCGACATCCATGTCATCGGCAAAGACATCAACCGATTTCATTCGGTATTATGGCCGGCCATGTTGATGTCGTGCGACCTTGAACTGCCCAAACAAGTGCTCGTGCACGGTTTTATTTATCATAAAGGCGAAAAAATGTCCAAAACCATCGGCAACATCGTCGATCCCCTGGCGTTGATCGAGGCGTACGGGCGCGATCCACTGCGCTATTTTCTCTTGCGCGAAGTCGCTTTTGGACAAGACGGCAATTATTCAGAAGAAGCGCTCATCAACCGCTACAACGCCGATCTGGCCAACGATTTAGGAAACCTATCGTCGCGAGTGCTGTCCATGGTCAAGAAATACAGAAAATGTCTGGTTCCCAATCCAGCCGGCAGCGAGGATGGATTGCGCGAAGCCATGGAGAAAGCGCGCCGGCAATACAGGGAGAATATGGATAAAAACGCGCTGCATCTGGCGCTGGGCGCTGTTTGGGATCTCATCTCATACGCCAATCGTTATGTGGACGAGCAGGCGCCTTGGGCTTTGGCCAAAGATGACGGCCGCCAGGATCAATTGGATCGCGTGCTGCTGAATCTGGTGGAAGCCTTGCGGGCCGCTGCGGTGATGATCTACCCGGTCATGCCGGATATATCTCTGGAAATGCTTCGCCGTCTGGCCTGTCCGGTGGAGGGAGAGCACCCGCTTCTCGCCGATTTGGATGCATGGAATCTCTGCGCCGGCCGCACCATCGAGCCGGGCCCCAGTTTGTTCCCGCGCATCGAAAAGGAAGAAAAATAGAAAAATCCTTCCATAGCGGATTGATGAATGCCATAAATGTAAACAGATTATTTCCTGCTCATCCATTGACGCCGGCTATCAAGATAAAAGAAGCGTCTTGTTAAGTTTCATCGATCGGCTAAGATTTAAGACAGATAGATCGATTTATTTCTAGATTTACCTGATCTTTAAAATCGATCGAAGAGATGGATGATGCAGGAATATCTGGTTCCGCGAGAGTCGTATCAGGTTGTCGACGCCGGGCCTAAGGCGGAAACGCCGGCAATGCCTCCCGTCGGCGCTCTGGAGCCGATCGGCGGTTTGCAAATGCTGGGACCGCCGAATCCCTATTTTTATTATAATCCATATATTTATTTCCCGTTTTTCCCTCCAGGGCGGCAACAGACTCCTTCCCGCCGGTCGCGATTGAGCGACTTGCCGATCAATCAACCTCCCGTCAATCCATCTCCCGTCAATCCATCCATCCCACGCCGTGAAGACGAAGCCCGCCTTACAGAGGCTTCCTTTTATATCTCCGCCAAATCGTTTCAATGCAAGCCCGCGGATGATCAAAAAACATCCTCGCTCGAATACAATTCATTGATTCCCGGCCAATCGGGCGATTTTATCATCACCGTCGCCGAGGACGCTCCTCGAAAAGACGGCGTTTACCGGTTGATCTGGCAATCCCCGAACGAAATTGTGGAGATTGGACAAACCAGGCCGGGCGTTCAAATTCTGGGATTGTCCCCCGCCAACTCGTCAAATTTCTTCGCTTGCATCAATAATCAAGGACGCATCGAGCATCTCGAATTCGAGGGGCCGTTCCATCCCCTTCCCTGCCAGCGATTTGGATCATGAATCGCGGAAGTCTTCCATGGCGACGTAAAATCCCTCTCCTTATCGGGGTAGCGATCCATCCCAGCCGGAAATACAATGAGGATCGTTTCGTTTTATAGCGTAATTATTTCTTTGTATGCCATTGAAAGGATTGTTTGAATGATGCGTTCGATTGAAGGATTCACTCTGGACGACGCCGGGGCGCAGTCGCTGATACAAATGACGCCGCCGGATTGGATGTCTGCATTGGAGGCAAATCTTGCCGCCATTCAAAAACAATTTGTACAAGAAGACGGCGAAGGGTATGCGAGTCTGGTTAAGCGTCTGCGCGGGTGGACATGGAGTCACAAAGTTCCCACCGATCATCCCGATTATGTTTCTCTCGAGCGCATAGCGGAGATCGCCGGCGAGATTCGCGCCAAGGCGAAAGTTTTCATCACTGTGGGAATCGGCGGCTCCGACCTGGGGGGACGCACGCTGCACGATCTACTCAACCATCCGTATCACAATGAAATGGTAATCAGCGGGCGGCTCCAGGGCGTTCCCGAGATTTATTTCACCGGGGACACGTTTGATCCGCTTCGCCTTCGCGGGCTGCTGGACGTTTTGAAATCCCGGGATCTTCTCGATCAAACTTATATTAATATAGTCAGCAAAAGCGGAACCACCGCCGAAACCGCCCTGGCGGGCATGGCGCTGGCCGAGGCGTTGGGAAAAGATTGGATGAGCCGCACGGTCGCGACGACCGGATTAAACGACAAAAGCCTTCTTTACGCCATGGAGAAAAAGGGCGCCGGCAAGTTTTTGGCGCAGCTGCCTGTGCCGGACGGCGTAGGCGGACGATTCTCGTTCGCATCGCCTGTAGGCGTTCTTTTGCTGGCGGTGACGGCGCCGGACGATCCTCTGACGCAATTAAAAAACGCCTATGAGGGTTACGCCGCTGCGCATGATGCGTTTCTGGCTGCGCCGCCGGCCTCTCATCCCGCTTACCAGATCGCCAAATTGCTCCATGCCGCCGAATATTATGCAAAAAAGAATTCCGCTGTTTTTTACCCCTATTTCGACAACCGAAAACTGGGCGATTGGTTTTTGCAGTTGTATTCCGAATCGGTGCAAGAGCGGAGCGGCGGCTTGAACATCATTTCCGTGACGGGGCCGACGGGCAACCATTCGCTCCTGAACGGCGTTGTCAACGGCCCCCGGGATAAGTTCATCCTCTTCTTGACGCCCGATGATTTTTGCGACGATTTAGCGATCCCCCCCGATGCGCCGCTGGAGGGAAGTTTGAAGATTTTTGAAGGGAAGACGCTGGCGGAATTGCAGAACGCATCCTTGAAAGGGACGGCGATCGATTTCACTTCGCGCTCCGTACCCAACGCGGCGCTTCATTTTCCCAAACGCGATGCGGCGTCCGTTTTCGCCTTAATGCGCATTTTAATGGATATGGTCGCCGTCAAAGGCCGCCTGCAGTCGCTGCATCTCGATCCGCTTTCCGGCGAGCGTCTTGTCAGCAACGAAGACACGTATATTCAAAATGGCGTCGAGGGCTACAAGCAGCGAATGCGCGAAAATATGTAAGCTGGTAATTTGAATCAACAAGATTCTATATCGGCCTGCATCCGACATTTGGATTGCAGGCCGTTTTTATTTTTCTCCATATGGGCCAAACCATTTCCAAAATGGAAGGGCTTTGATAAAGTATACTCATTCGAAAAAAGGCGGAATGAACATGTCAAATCAAGAACGCCCTTCACTCACCCGATACGATGATCTAGAACATTATCGCTGCCCATTATTAGGCGACGCCATTCACTTTTCTTACTGCCGAAAAATGAACGAGGGCCTGCCCTGCCGGAAATTGTTCGACTGCTGGGTGGATAAGATCAATGTTGAAGGCTATTTAAACGAGAATTTCACGCCGGATGAAATTCATAAAGCGATTGCTCGCCCTCAGCCGGGACGCATCGAAACCATGTTCGAAGTGCTCAATCGAGCGTTAGAAGAAAAAAAGCGGCAACAAAAGAACGATGAATCTTAACCGTTTCCGGATTCATCAATCCATATCACCCTAATCCATAATGGGAGGATTAAACTATGAAGAACGTTTTCGCAAGCATTTTGGGAATCGCGCTGCTCTCCGCGGCTGCTGCGCCGATCATGGCGGACGTGGAACTGCATCCGCTATTCACCGACAATGCCGTCCTGCAGCAAGGAATGCCGATTCCAGTATGGGGCTGGGCCGATGACGGCGAGAAAATCACGGTCTCCATCGCCGGCAAAACGGCTGAAACTACGGCGAAAGATGGGAAATGGATGGTGAAGCTCGACGCTTTGGAAGCCGGCGGCCCTTATGAGATGACCGTCCAGAGCGACAAAACCGTTGCTCGGAAAAATATCCTGATCGGCGAAGTCTGGGTCTGCAGCGGTCAATCCAACATGCAGTGGAACGTTCAGAACAGCAACAACGCCGAACAGGAAATCCAAACGGCGAATTATCCGCTGATTCGCCTGTTTTCGGTTCCCCTCACCTGCTCGGGGCGTCCGCAGGAAAATGTCGACGCCAAATGGGAACTCTGCACTTCGGAAACCGTTCCCGGATTTTCAGCGGTAGCCTATTTCTTCGGCCGCGAATTATTCAAGAGCATCAACATTCCCATCGGCTTGATCCATACATCCTGGGGCGGTTCGTCGGCCGAGGCGTGGACCACCCGCGAGACGTTGGAAAACAATCCAGACTTGAAATATCTGGTCGAACGCTGGGACGGTCTTGTGAAGGAATCGGACCAAAATTGGAAAAACTATATCGATGAACTCAATAAGTGGCGAGAGCAAGCGCTCGAGCGCGAGCAAGCCGGCGAACGATACGTTTACCCGCCGCAAGCGCCGCGCAACGACAACCGGCACAGCAACCATCGCCCGGCGGGACTGTATAACGCCATGATCGCGCCCATTATTCCTTATGCAATTCAAGGCGCGATTTGGTATCAGGGCGAATCGAACGCCGGCCGCGCCTATCAGTATCGAACCTTGTTCCCCGCCATGATCCAGGATTGGCGCGATCAATGGGGATACGATTTATCCTTCCTGTTTGTGCAGTTGGCGAATTTCGAAGCCAAATGGGGCGGCGTAGACACTTGGCCGGAGCTGCGCGAAGCGCAGACAATGACGCTGGAAATGCCCAAGACCGGCATGGCGGTCACCATCGACATCGGCAATCCGACCGATATTCATCCGCGCAATAAGCAGGATGTGGGTTATCGCCTGGCCTTGGCGGCGCGCAAAGTGACGTATGGCGAAGACAACCTGGTTTATTCGGGGCCGATGTACAAATCGATGAAAGTGGAAGACGGTAAAATCCGGCTGTGGTTCGATTGCGTCGGCAGCGGATTGATGGCGCAAGGCAACCAGCCGCTCAAGGGATTCACCATCGCCGGCGAGGATAAGAATTTCGCACCGGCGGGCGCGCGCATCGAAAACGACACGATCGTTGTATGGAGCCAGGACGTGAAGAATCCGGTCGCCGTGCGATATGCCTGGCAAGATAATCCCGAATGCAATCTCTTTAATAAACAAGGGCTTCCGGCCTCCCCCTTCCGCACGGATGAGTGGCCGGGCGTTACGGTGGACAATAAATAAGCGAGACAAAGAAAGACGGATTGACGACTCAATAAGCAGGGGCGCGCCTTAAAAGTGCGCTCCTGCTTTTTTTTGCCAACATCCATATCAAATGGAGAGTTCGATCACATCCTCATCCTGCAGAATATGATCATGTTGGACGACCTGACCGTCAAATTTACCGCTGCCCCAGATTCGCGCGGATTTCAAGTGTTGGGCAAAATCTTTATGCACGATTTCCGCGAGTTGAATAACGGTTGAACCGATAGGAACGGTGAAGGGCGCGTCTTTATCGGGAGGCTTTCCGGGCTGTTTCGTGTAGACGCGAATGATATGCAGCATATCGAAGAGGGATTTCGCCAGTTGATCCAGCCCCAACCGACTTTGAGTGGACGTCGAATGAATGGGCAGAGGCGATTCCAGTAATTCCAGCACGAGATTCATGAGATCGCCGCCGGGATCCGCGTCGCATTTACTGAAAACCAACAAAGCGTGAAGGCGTTTGACGTTGAATTCCCGGCGCTCAGGAGAATCGCCGGGGTGAATGAGTTCAAGATGCTTCTCCGCCAAGATATCTATAATCATCTTGTAATCGTCCACCGGATCTTCGGCGTTTAGATCAATGACGATCAAAGCGCCGTCGCTGCCGCGGATATTGTCGAACACAAAGGTCTCGCAGTGCTCGCGGCATACGGGAGGAAGATCGAGGCATTGGATATGAACGTCTAAATAGGGAACCATGCCCGGGAAAGGCTCGCGCGTAGTAAAAGGATAATCGGCGATTGCCGGTTCGGCGTTGGAGAGAGCCGCCAGTAAAGAGGATTTGCCGCTGTTAGGCGGGCCGATCAGGCTGACCTGTCCGGCCCCTTCCGGCTTGATTCGATAGGAAGGGCCTTTCTTTTTGGATTTTTGCTCCTGACGCTCTTTCAGTTGTGCAATGCGCCGCTTCAGATCGGCCTGCATTTTGTCGGTTCCCTTGTGTTTGGGAATAACCGAGAGCATGCGCTGCAGGCAGAGAAGTTTCTCTTCTGTCGTTTCGGCGGCTTTATATTCTTCTTCAGCTTTGAAGTAATCCGGCGTCAAGTTGGCAGGCATCGTCAGTTCGCTCCGGCTCGAAGTATTTCGATTTTCGCTTTTTAAGCGCGGATTCTTATCATAAGCGGTTCGATGAATAAATCCTTGTTTAAAATAGCATAAAAGCCGGCTTCATCCATCACGATGACAGGCTTGTCTAGCCGATTTATCAATAAAAATTTATCTTTTTTGTCGTCAGTTCTGGAGAATCTTTATCTCCTGGAAGATATCACGGACCCCAGACGTCGATATCGCCAAGACTGTTCAATCCATTCGTCATTTCGTAGGGGAAGCCGTAATCCAACTGCCGGTTGGGGCCGTACGAGCGAATATGCCAAGCCAGACCGCCGGGGACGGAAAGGCTTATATTGGCCGACGTTTGACGATCTCCCAGATGCGAATGATAGTCGGATCGGAACCAAGCCTCTTCGGATTCGCGCTCGACATAATGGTAATACATATAAATATGAGGATCATCTAGAGATACGGCGAAAATATCATACGGCAAGGACGACATATAGGCAATCGGCGAAGTCAGCCGCATCAACCGGGGGTAGCCCCAATTGCTGGGCGGGTAATGATTGTTGTCCAGCCGGTATTGCTCCAGAGCGGTTCCCTGCGCGTTAATATCAGCATAGACGCGGGCTACTTTGGCTCGTATTTGAGCATTGAGAAAATTCGGGACGGCGATAGCCGCCAATATTCCGATAATGGCCACGACAATCAGCAATTCAATCAAAGTAAAAGAGTGCTTTGTTTTTTTGATATAAGCACATATTTGCAATATTTTCATCCTAATGCTCCTTCTCTAATGAGACCGAACTAGATAACAAATTTACAATATCATATTTTTCTGTGGATGGAAAAGGAGTTAGGAAAAATCGCATGAAAATCTGGCTCTTGCTTTTATAATAATATTTTCCCCACAATTCAATCCGCATGCGATGAGCGGGATTTTCGAGCCAGAATCATAATCATATCGCCGCATTGGGCTTTAAAAATCCATTTATTGAATAAATGCGGGAAAAATTTCTGCTTCCATTGCAGAGGATGAAGAAAAGGCGTGGTCTCATCAAGAAGCTGCTTGACGCCGACGATTTGAAATCCGGTTTGTTCTACCATTTGCACTATGGTTTTTCGGCTGAAAAAGTGGAGATGTTCACACGACTCCAACCATGAATCACCCAGAAAGCGATGAGGCAGGCTGTCGGCGCAGGGCGTTTTCAAGTAAAACAAACCGCCCGGTTCAAGGATCTCGTAAATTTGGCTAAGTTGTTCGGCGGGATCCTGCACGTGTTCGATGACGTCAATCAGAGTGATGAAATGATAAGCCGCCAGCGCATCCTTAAGCGATTCGATCGTTCCATGGCGCACGTTCAATCCCTGCGAGCGCGCGAAGGCGACGGCGTCAGGATCGACGTCGATCCCCTGAGATCGCCATCCGCCGTTATGGAAAAGCCTGACAATCCGGCCCGCCGAGCAGCCCACGTCTAAAAATCGTTTTTCCTCCCCTAATGATTCTTCAAACTCGCGCCATGAGAACGAAGATCCCCAATCGGTCAACAACTGAAAACAGGGCAGTCGGCGGCCATATTTATCGTCCACGGCAGCCAGTTTTTTAACTTCCTGCTGCGCCTGGAGAAACAATGATTTTTCCCGCCCCGCCGGCTGCTTATACAATTCAAGGATCGCCTCCATGGAGGGAATGGGATCGACGGAGATCATGGAGCATTTCGGGCATCGGACGCGCACCCAGCCGCTGCGCGCATCGCGCCAGAGCGGGCGTCGTTCGCCGGTCCAGCCGCACAGGGCGCAGGCGCCGCCGCTCGATCGGTAAGAGGCGTCTTTGAAAGAGGGAGAATCGGCGAAAGGCATCGCATCGAGGATCTTTTGTCCATCGAGCGGAGAATCGACCGGTTTGGATTGAAGCAAGGAGGCGATTTGATGGAAGAATCGATAAAGAGTCTTGCAGCCGTCCTGCCGGCTTTCCTGTTGAAAAAAATCGGCGGCTTTTTGATACTGTTCTTCCTCTAATGCAATCAATCCGCGGCAAAAGCGAGCCTGCTCCGGCTCGATCTCTTCCAGGCGCCGGTAAAGATCATCCGCTTTTTGGCGTTCGCCCAGATTGAGCCGATTCATGGCTTCCAGCGATCGATGCCAAGGCGTTGACGCATCGGCGATCCCATGATCAAACAACCGCTGAATCTCTCCCCAGGCGCCCATGTCGTTGAGAGTCAGCAGCAAGCCGTCGAGGGCTTCTCGATCGCGGGGCGCTTTGCGCAGTACGCTTTCATAGCAGATTTTTTCACGCTGAAATTGAGGATCATATACATCCCGGGTGATTCGGGATGCCTGGCCTATGCGCTTCATCCAGAAAGGATTCTTTGAATCGGCGAAATGGGCGGCGGAGAGAAGAGCATGGACTTTGCGCCATCGGCTGTTCTTTTGAAAATAATCGACGTACTTTTGAACCGAAGAGCGCCATAGAACGTTAGGCGTCAATCGAAGCGCAAGGCCGGCGGCGAAGATCCATTTCCAGTCGCGTTTTTCGCTGATCGCGCCAACCTGGCGCAAGGCGCGCCCATACAAAAAAAGACAGCCGAAGTCGAGAGCGAAATCGAGAATGCCTTTGGCGAAATCCGGCGGCAGATCGGGAAATTCCTGCATCTGACGCATAAATGCGCGGGCTTGGAAGAAATCGTTGTTCTGCCAGGCGTCTTTGAAATTGTACCAGTGCCATTCCGCGGCGATGCGAGGATCGTTTTCGAAGGGTTGAAGGATTTCCAGCGCCTCCCGATAACGGCCGCTCAGAGAGAACAAATTGGCCATGTGATAACGGGTGTCGAGCGACCGGGGATCCAAATTCAGAGCCTTGCGCAAAAACGATTCAGCTTGCGCAAAGTTCTGATTTGTAAACGATTTGATCGCTTCTCCAATATAATGTTCGATCAATTCGGATTGTCGTTCGTTGACGGCGTCGGCCATGGGAAGAGAAACAGCTCTTTCTTAAATATTGCACCTATCTATCATTGAACCTCATAGTGTATGATGATTGAACAATCAATGGAATCCTGAAGACGGAGGAAATAAAGAATGGGCAAGATTTTGCTGACCCTCAATATGGAATATGTCCGCCATCACGATAAGTCGTTTGCGGAAGGCGTCAAAATTGCGAAAGAAATCGGGTACGAATACATTGAACCCATGGTTCACAACGGCCGCGAGTTATTGAGCGAGGCGGGGTATTTTCATTCCTTCAGCATGGATGAAGATCCGCGATATATGAAAGAAATTTGCGACGAGCATGGGATCAAGGTATCGAGCCTTTCGGCGCATTGCCCTCTGATGCGGCCGGAAATCAGCGTTCCGTATTTGCAAAAAGCCATCCGGTTCGCCGCCGACATCGGCGCGCCGTTCATTAACACGGACGAGGGCGTCAAACCCGACTGGATGGATGAGGATTTCGCCTTCGAGGTGATGAAATACACGCTCACGCAGGCCATAAAAACGGCGGAGCGCTACAACGTATACATATGCATCGAGGATCACCAGATTTTTTCGAAGACGCCCGAAGGCCTTCTGCGAATCGCCAACCTCGTCGATTCGCCCTTGCTGCAAATCAATTACGACACCGGCAATGCGTACGTGGCGGGCAACGATCCCTATGAAATGCTGGAGACCGTCCTCGACCGGCTCTACCACTTGCACGCCAAGGATATCGGCGGAGTGCAGTTGGAATCGCGCGGCAAAGTAACCGGCGTTCCGGTGGGCGTGGCTTGCGGCGAAGGCGTCATCGACTGGAAGAAAATCGTCGACCTGGTCAAACCCTTAGATCGAGACATCTTCTTCTCCGTGGAATGCGGCACCATTCCCCAGGCGGAAGTCAGTTTAAAGCACTTGCAATCGTTGATCTGATGAATGAGTTCCAAACGGCCAAGAATCTTTTTTGAGGAGGATTACAATGAGTTCAAAATCAAGCAGTCGTCGCGATTTTTTAAAGAGCAGCCTCGCCACCGGAGCGATTGTCGGCAGTATGGGGAGCGCTCGCGCTCACGCGCGCATCATCGGCGCCAACGATCGCATCCGGATCGGCATGATTGGAACCGGCGGGCGGGGACGTTGGCATATCGGCTGGCTGCATCGAACCTCGGAGAGCGAAAACCTGGAGGTCATGGCGGTCTGCGATGTATGGGACGTCAACCGGGGACATGGAGAAGCGGAAGTCAAGAAGCGCTTCGAAAACGATCCCAAACTGTATAAAAACTATCGGCGCATGCTGGAAGATAAAGACATCGACGGCGTGGTAATCGCCACGCCGGATCACCAGCACAGCCCCATGTTGGCGGATGCGGTTCGCGCGGGCAAGGACGCCTATGTGGAGAAACCGATCGCCGTAACGCTGGATGAATTGATCGAAGCGAACGACGTCGTGAAAGCCTCCAACCAGATTGTTCAACACGGATCGCAGGGGCGCAGCAGCGCCGGGGCGGCGGCCGCCAGGGAATTCTACCAGTCGGGGAAAATCGGCAAACTGCTGCGCGTCGAAGAAAGCCGCAGTCATTACATTCCCTATTGGAATCATTACCCCTGCCCCAAAAGCGAAGCGGAGACGGATTGGCAGGCGTTTCTTTTCAATCGACCCTATCGCCCCTTCAATCCGGATCAGCACGGCTGCTGGATGGGATACCGCGACTTCACATCGGGAACCGTGGGCGGTTGGATGAGCCATCTAAGCGATTTTATTCATTTTGTCACAGACTGCGGATTTCCAAAAACAGCGACCACCCAGGGAGGGATTTACTCGCCCACGTCCGATCCCCGGCGAACCTGCCCCGATACAGTGACCGCCATTTTGCATTACGCGGAAGGATTTGTCACTACGTTTACTACGCACTTCGGCAATGCTTACAACGATTACACCATCTTCTTCGGCGACAAAGGAACGATGATCGTCAACGATCCGGACGGCAACAACAACGGCATCGGACCGCGCGTCGTCGGCAGCGGCAGCGAGCATCCTGACCGCGTCCAGGAAGAGATTGTAGGGGATAATACCACGCAGGAAGACCATATGACCAATTGGGTGCGCTGCATTCGAAGCCGCAAGCAGCCCAACGCCCACATGGATATGGGCTATATGCAAGGCGTCGCCTGCATCCTGGCCGATTGCGCCTATGTCGAAGGACGGCAAATGGCTTACGATCCCATTGCGAGAGAAATTCGGCCCGTTTAAAGGAAGATTATCATGAACCATAATCCAAAAAGACGCTCCTTCTTGAAAAAGACCGCCACGGCGGCAGGCGCCATGATCGTTCATGCTTCGGCGGTGCGCAGCAGCCGCGCCAACTCGAAAATCCAGTTAGGCGTAATCGGCTGCGGCGGGCGAGGCTTTTTTATTGGGAAAAAAATGTATGACAACGTCGGCGGCGACATCCAACTGGTCGCAGCTCACGATTATTTTTCCGACCGCCTGGAGCGCTTCCAGAATTTATTCGATATGCCGTCAAACCGCTGCTTCACCGGTTTAAACGGCTATCAGCAAATTTTGCAGTCGGATGTGGATGGGGTTATCATCACCAGCCCGCCCTATTTTCATCCCCAGCATACGGAAGACGCCGTGAACGCAGGCAAGCACATCTGGTTGTGCAAGCCGGTGGCGGTGGACGTTCCGGGCAGCCTGAGCATCCAGGAAAGCGGTCGAAAAGCCCAAGGTAAAACAACCCTGCTTGTCGACTTTCAATCGCGCAACAGCCCCTACTATGTCGAGGCGGTGCGGCGTGTTCGCGAAGGAGCCATCGGCGAAATCGTCTGCGGACAAGCCTTCAATCATTTTCCCTGCGGGGGCCTTCTCCCGACCGAAGGCATGTCTCGAACGGCTGCGCTCCTCCGCAATTGGGGAACCAATCCCATCTTATCGGGCGATGTGATCGTCGAGCAGGCGGTGCACGCCATGGATATCGCCAACTGGCTGGTTGGATCGCATCCCACCAAGGCGTTCGGTACAGGCGGGCTGAAAGCGCGGCTCAACGCCGGCGAAAACTGGGATCATTTCATTGTAACCTATTGGTATGGCGACGGCCCCAAAGTCGATTTGAACTGCGCTCAATTTACGCGCGGCTACGAAGACCTGGGGGCGCGCATGTATGGAAAGCTGGGCGTCGCCGATACGCATTACCGAGCGCTGGATTGGGGCGTCGGACCGATCACGATTACCGGCGACAACGCCTGGAAAGGAACCGACCACGACAATACCTGGGATATCGGCGTGGATAACAACTGCCGCGATTTCGTGCAGAGCATCCGAAGCGGAGAATTCATCAATCACGCCGACTACGCCGCCGAAAGTACGCTCACCTCGATCTTAGGGCGCGAAGCGGCCTATCGTGAAGATATTGTCACCTGGGATGAATTGATCCGGGAAAACAAGAAGTTGGACGCCGGCCTTATCTGATCTAAATCTTTTATACGCAGCATACTCATATATCCAGCCAGGATGGATTAAAATTCTTTCCTGGCTGTTTTCTTTTTATACCGCCGCCATTCTTAAAAAATCCACTTCGTCAATCAACTTTCATGCTCACTCGAATTGACTCATTCACCCTATTCTGCATCAATTCAGCAGGACATGGATTTCCGATGCGAGGCGTTCATTTTTTCCATTCGACCACAAAAGCGCCGCGGAAATCGCCGATTTGATATCCGATTGCTTGATCGTTAGGATAATGCTCGGCGAGGGCGTCCCGGATATCAGGGAGAATCTGCTCCGGAAGCCCGTGGCATATAATGCAGACAGGATCGCCGACAATAATGGGAAAGAAAATTTTGGTGGAGGAAGGGTTGCTGACCGCGATTATGGCGTCAGAAACCTGATCGGGCTCCGTCGTCCAGGTTTTTTCCGCCCATTGCAAATATTCTGCCTCATCATCCGCCGGCGTATGGAGTTCGGGATTTCGCGTTTTCAGGCTGATGCGCCGCACTTTGACGATATCGGGATGCTCGGCGCTGAATGTTTCCTCCGCTTCCATCGACACTTTTTTACAAACGCCGATCGCGCTCGCCGGGCCGCCGTCGCTGATGGCTTTCTGCAATTCCCCTTTTAAGGTCATGGAAAATTCCTGAAAAAGCGTCTTACTGATTTCCAGCCTTTCTTTGGCTTTTTGCTCCTCAAAATACTTGGAGATGTAGACGCTCGCCAGAAAGACGATTATGACAATCACTAACATTACGCCGCTAAATCTCTTCATGTTTCCACCTCATCCACTTCGGATTAGTAAAGCGAGTCAATTATTGCAGGGAAGTCAACAGCGTTCGAGACGCTTTAAAAATGGTTCCATGCCGATGATCTTTGGGAAAAGACAGTGTGTCGGAAACGTCTTGCCAGGTCTTGAAATCGCGTGTTTTGACCGCTCCGTATTTATGGTCGCGATACCGATCAAAATAGACAAGCCACTCATCTCCGATCTTGATCGACGAGGGGCCTTCTGAATATTGCTCCGTGAAAGGCTCCGAAATGTTTTGGAAAGGGCCATAAGGAGAAGAAGCGAACGCCGTGCGCAGGCAAAGCATGGAACGCCGCTCATCCTTGAGCACCAATACATAATCTTCCGGGCGCTTGATGATAATCGCATCGATGACGGAATGCCCCGGATCGAAGAACAATCGAGTCTTGCTGAATGTTTCAAAATCGCTCGTCGTGGTGAAATACATGCGATGGTTGCGGCCCAGGTTATGACCGTCGTCGCCCGGAAAGCGGTCAGGGATGGTCGAAGCCCAGTAGATGATGTATTGCTTTGAATGGCTGTCATAAAACAATTCCGGCGCCCAGGCGTTCACGGCCGCCGGTTCGTGAGCCATCACTTCGATGTATTTCTGATCCGACCAGTTCAGCAAATCTTTTGACCAGGCATAGCCGATTCCCTTCTCTTCCCAGCCGCTCGTCCACACCATGCGATAAATTCCATCCGGCCCGGGAAGGATGCAGGGATCGCGCATCAATTTACTGACGCCCACTTGGGGAGAGAGAAACGACTTTCCCAGATCGGTCCAACTGCAGCCGTCTTCGCTGTAAGCCAAATGCAGGCCGTCTTCGCCGTTGCCGCGAAACGAGGTAAAGAGATAGACATCGTCATCGCCGGCTTGTTGGCTGCACCGATCCATGCGCTTTTGAAAATCCTTGAGATAATCGATGCGCCATCGATTGACCGTCTTGGCGCCCAACCGGTCGTTTTCTTTGAGGGCGGGATCGGGATCATCGATCCACCATTGCGGCCGGCCGTTCTTTTTGATAAAGCGCCCGCCCCAACTCTCGGTTGTTGGATCGCCGGGATCGCCGCGGAGAAGATACGCCACGGAGGGCGTGTCGCCCATCTTGATTTTCCCGCCTTTCAGCGGAGCGAAATAATCGCCCAGCGCGCCGTGATTTTTGATATGCCGATCGACAAAAGCCTGATTGCCCCATTCGCCTCCCTGCTCTCCTCCCATGTACCATCCGCGAAAGGTCTGGTCGCAATGAATCAACCATGCGTCAGGATGCTGCTGATCGATGTAACGGAAGGAATCAGGATCCTGTTTTTGGTTCCATGAAGCGATGAAGTAGATGCGGATTTTCTTTTTGATGGAAGGATCATCATGAATCGCCTGCGCAACATCGGTAATCGATCCCCAAACCAGAATATACAAAGGACGGGGGTCGTCCCGATGCGCGCATTCGATAATCCAATCGGAGCCTTCGGTGGATTGGCTGAAGCCTGCTTCCGGCGCGGGATCGACGGCGCCTTGTTTGGCGAGAGATCGAAGAGAATCCGGCGCGGGATAGTTGGGAGAATAGGTTTTCAGATTGGGATAATCTTTTTCATAGGCGTCGATCACTTCGAGAAGATCTTTCTTGCGCCCGGCTTGCGGCGGCGAAGAAATCAATCCTTCAGCGTCAAACATATCCGAATACAGCAAATAGTGAACCATGGATTGATCGTCGTCTTCATCACCGCCGCCGATGTCGGTGGAGACGATCACTCGAAACCGTTCGCCCGTCAAAGCCCCGCCATCCGGAGCGGCGAAAGATTCCGAAGCCATGCTGAAAAACAAGAGAAAAGTCAAACAGCGACTTATGCTGAGAAAATTCGCATCGTGATGCGTCATCTTCCATCTCCCTTTTGACTGCTGATTCTGTTTTATAGACGTTACCATCCCAAGCCGGCGACGCACAACCGGCGCGGCGGATCGCATCGTAAAATGGATTCAAATCTTCGAGAGGGCATTTTATAAATACAATCTATCCAAATCAGAAAATCCATGATATCATGATCTATTAAATCGGTATTCCATATCAATCAGGAGACAACTCGATGAATCGATCTCCTAGCACGTCATTCGCGTTCACCCTTATCGAACTATTGATTGTCGTAGCCATCATTGGAATCCTAGCCGCCATCGCCGTACCCAACTTTCTCAACGCTCAGATCCGCTCGAAAATCGCCAAGGCGGAATCCGAACTGCGCACTATCTCAACCGCACTGGAAAGTTACAGAATCGATAACAACATCTATCCTCCCTGGCTGGATGAAAACGGCGTGCAGAAGAATCCCGTCAACCGGCGTCTCATTCCATTGACTACGCCAATCTCATACATGCCGTCCGTTCCTCAAGATCCTTTTCTTTACGGCCCTCCCGGAACTCGACTCAATGAAAGTCAGGATGCTGCTTACGTGACGTATGACTATACGGAAGCCTGGAGCCGGATTCACTTCGGCGGATTATCCATCCTGCCGCAGCAGGCGCGCTGCAGCGAATATAAGGTCACCAGCGCCGGCCCGGATTATACGAACACGTGGGGAAATACCGTTACTTACATGCCCACCAATGGACTCAGGAGCAACGGCGATCTCATTCGTCTCGGGGCGCGTTCGTCGTATCCCTGCGACGATACGCTTGTGGGACTATAGCCGTTCTCTATGGAGACGAATCCTCCGTTTCTGTTTTTTGAAGTGAAAATCCAGTGGGGAGAACCGTTACGACGTAGCGGCTCCCCGCTTTGGCGTCTTGTGAGACAGCGGATCCGTGCACTAATTCCATAAACGGAATTCGTTCTTCATTTTTGTACATCCAACGCCACCATTTCTCTGAAGCGTGATCGACGAGGGGGTAGACGGTGCGCTCTTTATTTTGCTCATCCTCAAAAAAATAGTAGCGGCCGCCGATGCGTGTGAGCTGATAGACTGGCTTGAATCCCAAAAAACTGAGCCAGGGTTGAAAGCGGATGATGTGGCCTTCCAAAAGCCATTGGTCGCCCTTGATGTCGAATTCTTGATCCATAGGGCTGGCGCCCTGCGAAAGCGGTTCGCCCATTTCGCGCACTTTCGCGATAAAACGCTGCTCATCTCCGCTATCGCTAATGGAGATCCGGGCGATGGGTTCGCCGACAGTGAAAGTACGATAGGCCTGCAGAAACAGCGCAAAATTCAAAAAAGCCAATCCGGTGGACAGCAAAACCAGCCCGCTCATGAAAATAAACGCATCGCGCCCCATTTTGCGCCGCCGCCTGCGCTCGCGCGTTTCGGGATATCTCCGGAAGCGGTTTGCCGTGTTCCAAACGAACAGAATCATCAGCGCCAGAGCGAAAATTTCCAGACAAAACGCGAATCCGTATAACGAGGAGAGCAGGTTCATGCGTTCATCCTCTCATATTCCATCTCATGCCGTGATTTAGTATTATAGACTTGAATTTTACTAAGATCGAATCGAATATCTACATATTCTTTTCGATGATTCTTTGAAAAAGTGAAAACTATTTTCTCTTTTTAACGTACAATGAAAAGAAGAAGTCGCAAAGAGAGGAGCCCGAACATGGAATCTATCGGTTATTTTCTCATCGGAATTGCGGCGCTATGCTGGATGGGCCTCATGTTTTTCGGCATGTTGAAAGCCTTTCCCTGGGGCGTCATCGGATTGATCGGCATCATCGGCGTCGGAATTCTGTTCATGAAGGTGTTTGTCGAACGAGTGGATAATCAAGAAGACGATTATTATTCCCATAACGTGGACAAATAAAAGGAGACGTCATAATGCTTCTCACAACGCAGGATGAACTTACCGGGTATAAAGTGACCGAGTATTTGGGCATCGTTCGCGGCAATACAGTCCGAGCGCGCCATATCGGGAAAGACATTCTGGCCGGACTCCGAAACATTGTCGGCGGGGAAGTGCTCGAATACACCAAGTTGCTGGCTGAAGCGCGCGAACAGTCTATTGACCGCATGAAGGCCCACGCCAAGGAAATGGGGGCCGACGGGATTGTCTGCATTCGCTTCACGACGTCATCCATCGCAACAAACGCCGCCGAACTTTTCTGCTATGGAACCGCCGTGAAGCTCATGCAGCTGGATTAATTCCGGGCTTCTGATTATTAGGGGATCCGCATTCGTAGAGAATCAACAAATCCCTCCCATTCAAAAGCGAGTTAACCGCTCGAAATTCAAATCCTGTTTAGTGATACAGCGGCCAGTTTTCTGCGGCGCTGGCCTGGAGGCCGGAGTCGAAAACGTAGAGTTGGTTATCCTCACCGGCGATATACAAGGTGCGGTCGTCGGGCGAAAAGCAGGCCGCCATCATGACCACAGGCATGTCATAGCGCAGTATATTTTCATCGGTCTCGACATCGACCAGGGTAGGCATATCATCGCGCTCGGTGATGAAGTACGCTTCATCCTTGGTGAAGTCCACATCGCGATTCACTTCACGAAATCTTGGCATGCTC
>JAFGTC010000205.1 GCA_016934335.1 Candidatus Omnitrophota bacterium
ATCAGGGCGTATTTCTCCACTCGCCACTTTGATGCCTCGAATGAGGATATGATACTGCCGCGGCCCCAGCTGCATGTTGTCGCGAATTCGAATGGGGGGCACAATCAAACCCAACTCCACCGCCGTCTGGCGGCGGATCACGCCCACTCGATCCAGGAGATCGCCGCCCTGCGCACTGTCGACGATGGGGATCAAACCGAATCCGATCTCAATCTCCATGGGATCGACCTCCAGAAGACTCTCCACATCCTCCGGTTCGGCCGCCGCCGCTTCTTTCTCTTTCATGGCCGCCTCTTGTTCTTCGACGACGGCGCGCGCCTGATCCTTGCGAATGAACCAGGCGCCCCCGCTGGTTACGCCGGCCAGCATGACAAACGGCAGCACAATCCCCGGCTCCATCATTACGCCAAGAGTCGCCACCAGGAACAAAGCTGCCGCCGTCACCAGCATCGCCTCCGGTTTGGAGAAAAATTGCTTGCTCAAACTTTCGCCCAAGGCGGCCTCCTGCGAAGCGCGCGTCACGACGATGCCGGCCGCAATGGCGGTCAACAAGGCGGGAATCTGACTGACCAGACCGTCGCCGATGGTCAATATGGTGTACGTAACGAGAACGTCGACGATCGCCATATCTTCCGAAAGCCCCACCCCGATGCCGCCTAAAATATTGATGACGGTAATAATAATCCCCGCGATGGCGTCGCCGCGAACAAACTTGCTGGCGCCGTCCATCGCCCCATAAAAATCGGCCTCGCGAGCGATATCCGCCCGCCGCTGCCGCGCATCCGCCTCGGTTATAAGACCGGCGTTTAAATCGGCGTCGATCGCCATCTGCTTGCCGGGCATGGCGTCCAAGGTGAAGCGGGCGGCCACTTCCGCGATTCGACCGGAGCCTTTGGTAATGACGATGAACTGAATGATGACCAGAATGAGAAACACAACGAAGCCAATGATGGCGTTATTGCCCGCCACCACGCGCCCGAAAAACTCGATGACCGCTCCCGCTTTTTGAGACACGCCGACGGATGGAGTTAATATCAATTTGGTTGATGCCACATTCAAAGACAGGCGGAAAAAAGTCAGAATCAACAGCACGCTCGGAAACGTGCTGAATTCCAAAGGATTGGTCATATAAAGCGACAGCATCAAAACCATCAGCGCTAAAGTGATATTCACAGCCAGCAGCATCGACAGCAATGCAGGCGGCACCTGGCCCAGCATGATGGCCAGGATGACCACAAATCCCAACGCGATTCCGATATTGGAACCGCGCTGCATGATGTTTTTCTGCACGGCGTCTTGGGCCATCGAGGTTTTTCACCTAATCTCTTTCATCTTCATTTCAATTTACTGCGCTTTTTTCTGCACATAATTCTCGACGCGATTCTTGAGACGATAGACATAGGCCAGCACTTCCGCAACCGCTTGATACAATTCCGGAGGTATCAAGCCGCCTACATCCACCAATTTATACAACGATTGCGCCAGCGGTCGATTCTCGACGATGGGAATGTCGCACTCTATGGCGAGTTCTTTGATGCGTCTGGCGTTCAAATGCTTTCCTTTGGCGATTACCTGCGGCGCGGGTAGATCGTCGGGAGCATATTTGATCGCAATAGCGTATTCGGTGGGGTTTGTGACGACTACATCCGCTCCGGGAACCTCTTCCATCATCCGCCGCCGGGCCATTTCTCGCTGAATCGATCGAATCCGCCCCTTGATCTGCGGATCTCCCTGGACGTCTTTCAATTCCTGCTTCACTTCCTCCTTGGTCATCCGCAAATCCCGTTCATGCTGGACGCGCTGATAAATGTAGTCGATAATAGCCAAAATCAAAAGAATCAGAATCGCCCACAACGACAATTCCAGCGCTTCGTACCCAATGAAAACCAACGCGTCCAAAACCCCCATGCCGGCCAAGCCCAAAATTTCAGGGATGTCTCTATACACGATATAAATCATGACCGGCGTAATCAAAAATATTTTCCCGATGGATTTTACTAATTCCATAGCGCCCCGCGCCGAGAAAATACGCTTCATGCCGGAGATCGGATTCAGTTTATCCATTTTGGGCGTCAACGGCTTAGCGCTGAACAAAAATCCCACTTGAAATAAATTGGCGATGACGCCCACGATAAAAAAGATCACAAAAAAGGGCGCGGCGATAAGCAGAGTGCGCAGCGCGACTTCCAGAATAACGGTGTAAACGCTGGCTTCGGTGATGCTCACTTCGGCGCAGTAGCGTAAATAATATTGGCAGGCGTCAGCCAATCCATACCAATAATCATCGATAAAAAGATAAAACGCCGTCACGCCGGCGATCATCAGCAAGGCCGTGTTGACTTCCTGACTTTTGGGAACCTGACCTTCTTCACGCGCTTTTTCGCGCTTGCGAGGCGTTGCAGATTCCGTCTTTTCCTGTCCCGATTCCGACTCAGCCATATTATCCTACTCAGACGATGTTCAAGTCATCGTTTTATTGCGGCGCCATCCAACTTAAAAAAGCGCTGGAATATTTCGTATACGATTGAAGATGCGGCTTCAGCGCCATGACGACAAACACGATTAAATTGCCTAAAATGAAAAGCGCCATGGATATGCGAATCGCAAATCCAACCGACATGATATTCAATTGCGGCGCCGTGCGCGCGATGAACGCCTCCGCCAGACTGACCAGCAGCATGCCGCCGATCATAGGCAGCGCAATCCGCAGCCCTACGATGTAAAACATCGACATGAGGGCGTACTGCCGCCCGTCGTCGAAGATAAAAGTCCGATACCCGGCTTCGCTAAAGACGGCGAACGAGAATCCTTCTCCGGGGCCGACGACCTGAAAACTTTTGGCAATGGCCATTAAGACCATCTCCGGCCCGCCGATGATCAGAAAAATGACCGTCGCGATCCACACTTTTATCTGCGACAGCAGAAAACTATCCTGACCGGTGACCGGATCGAGAACGGACGCCGCCGAAAAGCCCGCCTGCTTCCCGATAATTTCGCCCGAAAGTTCAACGGCGGATACGAGCATTTGAAAAATAAATCCTAAAACCAATCCGATCAAAAATTCGCCGACGGCCGCCAGAGCAAAATCGATCACGCCATTATAAACTCGCATGGAAGGTACAAACGCTTCCCCGCCCTCCCCCGGCGATAAACCGATGTAAGGCGCCGCGAACAAAACCGCCAGCCAGAATGCGATGGCCGCTCGTATAGGGCGTGAGACGGTTTGCGCGCTCAAAACCGGCATAGAAAACACCGCCGCCGTCATCCTCATCAAAATGAAGAAGAAGGTCATGAACTGCGTCTCATAGGCCGCCGGCAGCAGATTCACCATGCGTTTGCGTCTCGTGATCTTTCTTAAAATTTCCTGGCCGCTTCGGGCAGTTTTTCGAACAAGCGCCGCGTTAAATCCAACAGACGTTCAATCAACCAGGGCATCAGGACAATGATGGTGGCGCCCACTACGAATAATTTAGGCACAATCGTCAGAGTCTGTTCGTGGATCTGGGTCGCCGCCTGGAATAAACTAATCAACAATCCGACAAACAACCCCACGCCCAATATCGGCAGACTGATCAACAGCGCGTTGAACATCATTTCCTGCCCCAACTTGATAATGTACAGTTCCAAATCGCTCATAACTGTTTTATGTCTCCTGAAATGCAAGTTCCTCCGTCATACGCCCGATGACATATTCTGCAAAAAGGACGCCCCGAGAGCGCGCACCAAGACGCTCCATCCATCCACCAGGACAAATAAAAGAATCTTGAAGGGCAGCGAGATAAAGGCGGGCGGCAGTTGAAACATCCCCATCGAAATCAAGATCGAGGAAGTCACTAGATCGAGGATCAAAAAGGGAATATAAATCATAAAGCCCATGATGAAGGCTTTTTTGAGTTCGCTGATCATAAACGCCGGAATCAACACATGCGTAGGCACGTCGTTCGGCCCTTCCGGCTTCTCCATCCCTCCCATCGCCATAAACAGAGCCACATCCGACGAGCCGGCCACGCCGATCTGCTGCCACATGAAGCGCCGGATGGGAATCAGGGACTTCATCAACATCAGATAGAACGGCTTGATCTCTTTTTGCGCTGTTTCGCCGAACGGATCCACGTCGCCGGGCTGCAGCGCCGTCAATTCCCCTTCGAGATATGGACCGACGGCCGTATTTTGGATTTCCTCGAACACAGGCGTCATGATGTAAAACGTCAGAAAGAGAGAGAGTCCGACGATGATCTCATTGGAGGGCGTCTGCGTCGTCCCTATCGCCCGCCGCACTAAACTGAGCACAATCGAGATGCGGATGAACGAGGTGGTCATAATCGCAATGCTGGGAAGCAGCGATAGAATCGTCAGCAAGAACAAAATCTGCAGGGTAGTCGAAACGTCCTGAGGATTTGGCTGACCGTCTAATCCGATGGAAGGCAAAAGAGGCGGCGCTTCCTGAGCGGAGGCGGCGCCGGCGGCCCATAGAAAAATACATGCAGCGATCCCCATACGCCAAACGGATTTACGCATCGGCCCCTCTCCTGCTGCGCAGCCGCCGAGTCAATCCTTTGAGGACAAGGAGGCTGGCGTTTACTTCCTGGCGCATATCCTGACTTTCCAATGAGTTCTGCCATTGCGACAAATTGTTTTGAAACGAAGGCGACGCGTCGTGCGGATTGTCGGGAGAATCGTCATCCATCGCCTCGGGAGCGGATGCTTCGTTTGTTTCTAACTCAACGGGAGAAATCGAGGAGATCGAATTGGCGCCTTCCCCAACCAGAAAATGCTGGCGTCCGACGCGAATCAAATGAATTTTTGATTTTTGGGATAAGGCATACGATCCAAGCCAAACGATGTATCCGCCGCCTAAAGAGTAACTTTTGCCGAAGAAGCGCTTGAAGATCCAAGCCGCCGCCAAGCCCAATAATATAACAAATGCCAAACTAATAAACATTTGCCCCATCGATCGCATCAAGGAGGGATCTCTGTCGGAAGAAAGATCCGCCTCCTCCGCATCAAGGCGATGAGTGGAATCTTCGGAACCGTCACCCCCCCAATGCTTCTGAACGGCGGCAAAAACTTCATCGACGGGATCCGAGGAAGGAAAAGCGATTCTGGAGGAGGCCGCTATGCTCGCACCGGCCGGGAACGACGCACTGACGATCTCATCCTGGGCGAGGATAGGATTTTGGCCGGAGGCTTGGGCTTCCATCCAGAAGAAAAACGCCGACAACAATCCAAGCCATAACCCTGCACGAATAAGGCGAAACGAGGCAGCAACCATAAACTCAACACTGCTGAACAATGATTCAGCAGCCCTCAACCGAATGATCTGTGCGCCCCATTCTGATGCACAGATTTCATTTTTAATCCACAACCCTATTTACAAACCCATTACCTTATTGATCAAAATGCCGGTTCGGTCGAAATCATTGACTATATTCCCTTCCGCGAAGATTCGACCATCGACCATCACCGACGCACGATGCCCTACACGCGATAGTATAGTGCGCCAGGAATGAGGCTCCAAGCGCAAAATTTCTACGACTTTTCCATTCGGATGCCTGACGATCACCTGCGCATCGATCGAAATCTCAAGCAATTTGGAAAAATTATGGATTTTCTGCAGATCACCGTTGGGAAAACATTCGGCGGAAACCTCTTGCCTCCATTGAGATCCTCGTTTGATGGCCTCCGCCTGCGAACAATTAATTTTTCCCTTAATGGAATGAACGCTCAATAGAGAGCCCGGTCGAAGCGAGAGAAGATCAATCAATTTCAAATCCGAGGCTCGTTTTGATTCGTCCATCTTCTCAACCCGCCATTTTTTTTTAATCTTTATTCTTCCAAGACATCGATTTTTCTTTTTCCATACATCTATTTTAAGGCCTCAATGCGCTCCTCGATCGTGAGGATATCTGTGATGCGTACGCCGAAATTTTCATCGATCACTACAACTTCCCCTTTGGCGAACAACTTGTCATTCACTAAAATATCCACGGGCTCGCCCGCCAGACAATCCAATTCAACCACCGATCCAGGACCCAATTCGAGCACGTCCCGAATTTTTCGATGAGTCCGCCCCAATTCGACGGTCACTTCCAATTGGATGTCTAAAATAAGATCGAGATTGGAGATATTGACTCGAGGCGCCTGCCGCCCCCCCGCTTCGGTCGATTCTCCCGACATCGAGGCGAATTTTGCGGGAGCCTCCATAACGGGAGGAGATTTGCTCTGAATCGTTTGGCGTTCCACTTCGTTAATGGCCGTTGACGTTTCGTTGGAAGCCGCGCTGACGATGGAATGCAAAAGATTTCGAGGGATGATTTGATATAAGGGGCCCTTAACGGCCCCCGATTCTAAATCATACGACAATAAGATGCTCCGCTCCGAAGAGGCAGGCATTAAATCCGCCAAATTGGGAGGCTTGACGGTGATTTCAGGAGGGTCGAGTTGAATCTCGCCGCCGAGTTTCTGCGCGAGAGTAGTATTGGAACTGCTGAGAATGGATTGGATCGCTTCGCCGAAAGCGCTTTCTTCCAGGTCGCCGAATTCCTGGCCCGCCCCGCCGCCGGTCATTTGAGCGGCCAGTTTCAAGGCGTTTTCTTCCGACATGATCAAGAGACTTTTCCCTTGAACCATGCCCTTGTAATTCATTTCAACCGCTACGAAATCGCCCTGCAATTCATGGCCGATCGTTTTCGAATCCGTTTCCTTAAATTCTCCTAAAACCGCATTGGCGGATTCTCCCAATAGCGTGGAAAGCACTTCGCAACCGGCCTGAGACACCGTATGAGAATACTCCTTGATCGTATTCTCCTCCTCCGGCGTAATGGCGGCCGGCGGCTGGGGAGGCGTTTCGCCGCGCAGCAGGGCGTCTATTTCTTCTTGGCTTAACGCTTCTGCGGTCATAATCCTTGCCTACTCGTTCTCAAAATGTTCCTATAAATGCTTCTATATTATACGTCATCAGGCCCCGAAATAATTTTTGTAATCTGGACGGCGTTATGGCCTCGTTTGACGCCGGGTTTGATAAAGTAGCGATATTCATCGCCGATGCGCAGAACGAAATCCTCATCCGTTTTTCGATTCAATTGAATGACATCCCCCTCATCCAACGAGAGCAATTCCTGAATATTCATCCGGGCGGAGCCGACAAAGGCGGTCAGCGGAATATTCACGCGGCGCAAACGATCATACAAAATCTCCGCGTGATCTTCCGAAAGATCCTTTTTCGAAGCGGCGTACCAGGAGGAACTGGACAACTGATTGGCGATCGGTTCGAGCGTCGGATAAGGAATGCAAAAGGAGAGCGTCCCGGAAATCTCTCCCATGGTAACCTCAAACGTCATCAAAATGACCATTTCCGAAGGCAAATAGAGCTGCATCAATAACTGCGGATTGGTTTCCGACTGCTCCAGAGATAAATTAAGAGGCAGGACATTCGCCCAGGCTTCATGCAGGCAGTCGAAAGCTCGATAAAGCACCTTTTCAATGATAGTCTGCTCGATTTCTGTCAGTTCGCGATTTTTTTTGAAAACATTCCCCGCACCGCCCATTAAACGATCGACGACGGGAAAAGAAAGGGTCGGCGACAATTCAATCAGCGCCTTCCCCTCCAATGGATCCATATTAATGATGTTTAACGAGGTGGGATTGGGGATCGAACGAATGAATTCTTCATACGAAATTTGATCGACGGAAACAAGTTTCACTTCGACGATCGTTCGTAAAAATGCGGAGAGAGAGATCGAAAAGATCCGCGCGAAATGATCGTGCAGATTGTGCATGGTGCGGATCTGATCTTTGGAAAAGCGATCAGGATGGTTAAAATCATAGACCTTAACTTCCCGGATTCGATCCTCATCCGCCTCGCCGCCCAGATCTCCGCTCTCGCCTTCGCCGGATGCAAATGCGGATAAAAGAGCGTCTATTTCGTTCTGCGACAGAATATCTGCCATTCTAACCGATCCACTTGCCTTAATTCACGAAAACCTCTAAAAAAACTTCATGAATTTGGGCGTTTTCTAAGATATTGTTTATATTATTCTTTATTGTGTTCGCTATTCGTTCTCGATTGGTCGAGCTGGTAATTTCCATGCGCGATTTGCTGCTGATTTCTTCTCGGATGATTTTAACGATATAGGGCATCTTGTTATGTTTATCCTCGGTCTCGATGCCCATTTCCTTTAAGGCTTCCGATTCACTCGAATCTCCCAGAGTTTTGATTTCTACGGTTACATTGGCGGAATAAATATAATCATTGTCGGGCGCAGCCAGATTCCCCGTAAACGGCGCGGGGAATTTATACATGTATCCCGGCTTATCCATTTGAGTTAGAGGAGCGGCTATATAATCGTCTTGCCCGCCTCCCCCCAACATCTTCATGGCGATCACTCCGATGACGCCTAAAAGAATGACGAAAAAAACAACGATGAGAAGAAGGCGGCGGCCGCCTGATTTCGCTTCCGCCTCCATTTCCGGCGCCTGCAGATCTGCTTTGTCGCCCATTTATAATTCTCCTTAATAGAATGAACACAACTTTAATGATGGATAGTTATTATAGAATGTTAAAATTTTCCTTGTCAAGCAGATTTTTCCGGCTTTTTTTCCCTGATACAATCACTCGACGCAAATTCAGTGTATTCTTTGACCAATCTTGAACGCAATGAAGATTATTCCCACTCTTTTCACCTTGCCTTTTTGCCGATTTCGCGTACGGACGCCTAGATAATAAGCCGCTTATTTCTATTATCTTACCTAAACATCCCATTCGATTTCGACGATCTTTTTTAATTATAGAGCCTTTAAAATAAATAACAGGCTATGCAATCCATCCGTTTATATTTTGTATAGGATTCTCCTTTTTTTTCTTTTAAATTTATTGCTTAAGCAAAAGTCATGCCGACACAAAATGCGAATATCGCTTGACCAGGCATACAACCGATAGATAGAATACAAATCGTTCTGAAAGGAAAAAAGACTTATGGCTCTTTTTCGGAAATCATGGATTCTTGGTTTTTTCACCGGCTTGATCGGCGCATTCTTTCTTGGTTGCTCAACACAAGAAACGATTGTGATGAAGCCGGCCACAGTCATCCAGCGCGATGTCTTTGTCTGCAAAGGATTATCTGAAGACAATCGCTGGGTTGGCATTACGGATCAATTTTTGCCGGAGAAAGACTCCAAGATTGTCGTTGTCGCATTCTTAGATCAGTTCGATGTGGATAAAACTTTGAATTTTGAACTGACCAATCCCATGGAAAACATTGCCGCGTCGGAAGTTCTGTTTCGTCCTAAGAAAAATCCGATCGGCATTTACTTTTCCATGTCTCGTTTGATGAGTTTGGGCGGCGAAGGAGAATGGAAAGCGACCGTATTCGCCGATGGAGAGCCCATAGGCGAGTCGAAATTCCACATTGGCGAAAAAACGGAGGAAGATAAAGATCAAGAAGGCCCCCGCTATTTTGTCGTCGGCGCTGACACATTAGAAGAATCTCCAGAATCATCCGATCAAGAACTCAGCGATTCGGATCGTTTTTCGTCTTATATTCAAGAAGCGACGCCGAATCTCACCATTCCAATTCCCGAGGAGCCATTGCCTTCATCCGACGCCGATTCCGTTTATCCATAATTCTTTTGAACGGCTTAACGGTAAATCCGGACGAATATACTCATGGAACTTTTCTCCTTACTCATAAAAAAAGATAAAGACATCCTTGCCGCGCGCGACCGGGCTCGCGTCATCTGCGAAGAACTCGGATTCTCCGTCACACAACAACTCCAGGTCACCACCGCGGTTTTCGAATTGGGCAAAAACATACTAGAACACGGCGGCGGAGGAGAAATCGATTTTTCCCTGCAAAGCGACGGCGACACCCTTTCTCTGGAAGTACTTGGTAAAGACGTCGGCCCGGGAATATCCGAGGAAGAGATAGAAGACCTCCTGAAAACCGGTTCGAGCAAATCGACCGCCAATCGCGGAATTCCCGCCATGAAGCGTCTCATGGATTCCATCGAAATCGAATCCGAACCCGGCGCCGGCACAACCATTCGTCTGATCAAGCAAAAAACGAAATCGGCCAAGACGCTGGCAAAGAATATCGTCAGCTTCCTTCAAGACAAATTCACGGCTCGAAACAAACTCACTCTTTCCGAAGAACTCCGCAAACAGAACATCAATTTAGTGCAGACGCTTTCTCTCTATGAAGAGAAAAACGATGAATTGCAGAAAAAAAACAAAGAACTGTTGGATTTAAAGCAGCAGTTGGAAGATTCCAACGCCGAACTGCATAACCGAACCGCCGAACTTCAGGAAGCGCTCCTATCCCTGGGCGATCGGACCAGCGAATTGGAAGCCCAAAACCGCCGATTCACCGCCGTTATGGAGCAGATTCCCGGCGGCGTGGTCATTACCGACCGCTCCGGCGTCGTTACCAAAGCCAACCGCCGTTTTTATTCTCAATTCGGCATGGAGGGAGAAACCGTCGAAGAAATCCAAAAAATGGATTGGTACTCTTTCCTGGCCCGCTTCAAGAACGTTTCTGAGGATGAATGGAATAAACTCACCATCTCTTGGGATAATCAGCCCACTCAAGTTCATACAACCTCTCTCCAGACTCAAAACAATCAATCCCAGACAATCCAATGCCGCACCGTGCCGATTTTGGACGCCGAACAAAAAGTGTTGGGCCGGATCTGGATTTTCGAGAATCCCGTTAGCGAAAACTAAATCAAAGCATGCGCGGACCGCTCCCGCATCGCGCATAGCGGGCCAACAATGCATGAGCGACATTTTGGGCGCTGATCGGCGTAATCAAAGACTTCATGCGTTGGATCAGACGCGCTCTCTCTCCCTCGCTTCTTAGCAAATCATCAATGCAAGGCTTTAAAAGATCCATCATTTCTTCGGCGGGAACTGCGCGCGCCGCTTCCTGCTCCAAAACCATGCGGCAAAGGAGCGCTTCCTGCCGATTGCGAGGCATCAAGATCATCGGTTTGCACATCGCGAAAAATTCATAGACGTTCAACGAAGGATAAGCCAACACTAATTTTGCCCGCCGGATCGCTTTTAATCGCTTTTCCCACGGCGGGTCGATTAAAAGTTCGATGTTCCCGGCAATTTTTTCCCTAATTTGCGGCGCCATCTTGGAATTTACATCCGCAAGTATGCAAACGCCGTCCTTCCACGAATTTCGAATCGCATCCAATAACTGGCGCAAGGATTCGAGATTAACATGGCCGGAAAGAGCAATCAACAATCGATCCGGCTCAATCGGCGAAGAAACTTCGTCATAATAAATTGTTGGAATAGGTACATAATCGACGCCGTGAAGGCAGTTTCCCAATCGGCTCGGAGGCAGATCCAGCCTTTCAAAATCGGGCGCTAAAATCCAACCCGGCATCAAATAGGTTTGAATTGCATCCGAATCAAATACCTGACGCGAAAAGACATCGCATAACAGAACCCAATACGGGATCGTTTCATCGGAAGAATGCCGGGGGAGAATAAAACAATCGGATATCGCCAAATCGGCATTCGATGCTTTCACTATTTCAAAAAAAGGAAGCGGATCGCCGCCGGGCCGGGAATCTACCCATTGAATATGACGCTTTTCGGATTCTTCCGGTAGATTTTGACTTTCCGGACATGCCAACACGATATGATTGATCCCCGATTTTTGAAATCCCTCCGCCAGCGCAATGGCTCGCACCAGCCTCGCCGATTGATCATTGTACGCCGAATCAATCCAAATCAAGATCGATTCAGGCTTTGCGATCGATTTTCGCCCTTTTCTAGCTTTCGCCGCCCGTTCCAATCGATTCTCCTTGATTTGCTTCCACAGAGCCATTGCCACACCTTCCAGCAAAGACGCTTTTACCGCACAGCTTATTCCATCCGTCTTCGCCTAATATTGACGCCCATAGATCATAAACAACACTCCCTAATCCCAGTTGATTGTAAAACATCCTCACATCGATGGCAACGCGAACAAGACTTGATCTATGGAATGAATTAAACCCTGCCTTCCATACTTTCCCTTTTCCCTATTGTCCCAGTGCAATCAGCGCAATCTTATCGACATCTATTCGTCAATCCCATGGATGATCTGCTAAACCAGAGTAAGAGTCATGTATATATGAATTCGAGGAACAGGCTCCATAGCGTTCCTGAGGCGATTTTATTTTCCATTCCGTAATAGAAACTTATAATTAGCAAAGCCATAGTAAGGTTGCATATCCGTCTAAGAACGTTATGGTAGTCTCATCATGCATGACTTATAGCAAAGATCGAGTTATGTCTCCATACGATCGCGAATATTGAAAATGTCTGCGCATCCGACACAACTTTCCAAAAATCCCTTCAAACGATTCCCCCGCTTCCATTGGAAGCGCTGGATCTTAATCGGCGCGCCGTTTTTTCTGATAGCCGTTCTTTTTGGAGGGCCATTGGAATGGATATTGTCGCGCGCCATGATCTACGAAACGCCGCTGGAACCGGTCGATGTCGTCTTGATCGGAAGTCTGGGAGGAAATCTTAAAACAGCGGCGGAATGGTGCAAAGAAGGCAAAACAAAAAAAATTTTAATCACCAGAAGCGTGCCGGATAAATATCGGGGCGTCGACTTGCCCATTTCTCTTTATTATTTCATTAAAAAAGAATTGCTCGAAACCGGAGTTCCGCTTGAAAAAATCGACAGCCTTCCCCAAAATGCGCACAACATGCTGGAGCGACAGCAAATGGTGCAAAAATGGATGCGCGACAACAATTGCCGCTCCTATCTTGTATTTTCAGGCCAGTACTCATCACGCTTAAAAAAAATGCAGCATGACGATGCTTTTCCTGATGGAGACGTCTCTCTTGTCATCTATTCAACAAACGGAAAGGGAGTTTGGCGCAAAGAATGGATGAACATCCAAAACACCTTGATCCGCATGGCTTACTGGGCTCTGGTTTATCGTCCTGCGATGAAGCAAAACGCGGTTTCGGGCGACGCCGGCTCTCGAACGGCGGTTCCGACCCCCTTAACATCAACTGAATAAGGAATTTAGTATACGCATGAACGCAAACATAACACCCGAATCATCCTGTGCAATCTACGGCGATATCGCATTGAGCCAATCGTACCGCATTCTTGGACTGGGCGACCGTGAGAGTCAATCGCTGTCGTACGGCTGTTTTGACCGCTGCTATTGGCATTACCGGCAAACCGACTTTGTAAACGCTCGATTTCAGGAAGCCAGCCAATTTCTGGCGCTTTTACATAACTACCCCCATCCGCAGAACCGTTTTTATCAGCAGCCTAAAATCTATGAATGGGCGGCGCAGGCGGTTCAATTCTGGACAAAGATACAACGCCGCGACGGGAGTTTCGATGAGTATTGGCCCTATGAGCGTTCTTTTTGCGTTACATCGTTTACATTATACGCCGCGGCGGAAACCTGCCGACTGCTCAAATGTCCCGCTCCCAAAGATTCCATGCACAAAGCGGCCAATTGGCTCTTGGCCCGCGATAATCCGATCGTCATGAACCAAATGGCCGCTTCCGCCGTTGCATTGCGAATTGCAGGTGAATTATTGGAAAACGAAGCGATCTTGAAGGGCGCCGAAAAACGCATCCATTTCATTCTCTCTCATCAGCATCCCACCGGGTATTTTGAAGAATACGGCGGGGCCGACATCGGCTACCAAACCATCTCTTTGTCGTGTCTGGCGCAATATTATTTACATACTCGCGATGCGGATGTGCTGGAGGGCGCGCGCCGGGGATTTCGTTTTCTGGACGATAAAATCGACGAAAAAGGCAGTTACGATTTCCAAAATACCAGCCGCCGCACGCAGTATTTCTATCCGTTCGGCTTCCGCGTCTTCGAAGAATGGGATTTGTTAGGCCGCCATAAAAACGGTCTTCAAAAAAACGAAGCCATCAATCCATCCTGGTTTGACGACCGGTACTGCCTGCCGCTGGCGATCGATTATCTGCAAACCGCCGTTTTCGATGCAGACATCACTTGCTACCCCACGCCGACAGAAGTAAAAGAGAAATGAATCGCCGGGCTGTACACAGAATCACTTTACGATCATCGTGCGGACGCGTTTTCCGAGAGGACGCCAAATCCTCGGATTTCCGGTGGAGAATAACGCCAATGTCGGGCGCCCCACCGCAGCCGCCATATGCGTAATTCCGCTGTCGTTTCCAATAAACATTTCTAACAGCGACAAAACCGACGCCAGTTTTCGCAGCGGCAGTTCGTTTAATATAAAAATCGATTCGGCGCCTGATTGTTTAACAAAACGGGAGACAATTTCATGATCCGCCGGACCTTGGGGAACCAGGCACACAATCGGACGCTGCGATTGGAGCGACTTGACGGCGAGTGTAAACAATCTCAGCGGCGCGCGTTTAGCCCGGCCGCCCGCCCCTACATGGAGTCCCACAAGCAGCGCATTCCGCCGATCGATTCCCAGAGATTCAAGATAATTCTGCGCCTCGAGAATCTCCGCCTGCCGTAGATCAAGTTGGGGCGCCGGCGTCTCCTTCCGAGGTAGAATTCCATGCAAAACGCTTATGTAATGATCCGTACAATGCATGTAGGCCTGCTCGTCCGGCAGCGCCGGATGCACGCGGACGATCATATCCGGCCGGATTTGCAGGCGCTTTCGCAGCCTCTCCCGGTTTGAACCGGCAAAATAGAGTATGACGTCATACGAACCCAAGAATTGCGACAAATCCCCCGATACCCCCCCATGCTCCATCCAAAGTTCTTCCATTCCGATGCGTTCGGAAGAGAGCGCAGAGTCGGCCATATGATCGCCTACAAGCAGTTCCACTCGCTCATAAACGCCCATGACTTCGATCCAGGCCGAAGGAATCGCCGAGCGGATGAAGCGAATCAAGGAAGACAATAAAATGGTGTCGCCGATGGCCCCCTGTCGAACGATCAACCAACGACGCAGCGCGCAGTCATTCGCTTTCATAACGATCCGGCAGGCGCAATTTGAATATCTCAATGCCGCGATAGGAATAGATCGACTTCATATAATCCGGATTCAAAAGGGAAAGATCGAAGGGAGGATCCAACGTAATGAACGGTTTGACGATATAGAGAACATCGTTTTGATAGAGTCGTTTTGCAAGATCTTCCAAGGAGGTCTCGCTGTTTAAATCATGCAAAAAAGGAATATATCCATACTTGATCTTGGCAATGAACTTAAGACGCAGAGGATACCCCATTCCCAGCACAGTCGCATCGGCAGGAAGATTGTGATTCGCCCATTGGGTCGCTTCATAATAACGAAATCGACGGCTCAGCCATTGATCTCGCTGCGAATCGGTCAGAATGGGCATGGGGGATTCGTCCAGCGCCTTCATTTGATTAAAACGGTAGGTCGCTGAATTGGCGAAAAGAACCAGTGCAAATCCGGGAATCACGTATCGCCCCCAAGGGCTTGTCTGATGAATCGTAGAACTGACGGCATAGAGAAAGAAGACAACCGGCGCCGCCAACAGCATAAGAGTGGAAACAAAGAAGCGGCCGTCCATATTGTCGCTACCCGCTAAAAACAAAATTGTGGACGCAACGATATAGAAAACGAAACCGCGGCGCGCAAAAGCGGGAAGCGAACGCCCAATCGATTGACGCCGCCACCATGGCGTCGTCGCCAACGCTATAAGGCCGATCAGGAACAATGCATTTCCATCCAACAGCAAACCGTTGATTCGACTCAGAATATATCCGGGGAAAGCCGGCCAGGTGAATGTTTCCATCTGCGGCGCATGGCCGCGGATGAAATCATAAGCCGCCTGTGCTGGAGGGATATTCATGCCAAACAGAGATGAAAGGAGAGGATAGACGGGATTTCCCGTCCAAACAGCGTTATAAATCAACCAGGGCGAAAGCGGGGCCAAAATGCAGAGCGTCCCGAACAGAGTCAAGCAAAGCCGGCGGTCTACAATCCGTTTCCACAAGGTCAGAGCCGCCAAGAGCAGGTAGGGAGGGAAAAAGACTAAAAAGGAAACATACTTGGTTCCCAGCGCCATCCCCGCAAACAAAGCCGATAAAAGAAACGAATATCTTCGCGTTTTATCCGGCGTCTCATGCCACGCATGGGCAAGCATATACAACGCCGATAATTCCCAAAAGGCTCGCCCCAGATCGATGTACGACAATGTCGCCAAAAAGCCGAAAACCGGCAGCGTCACCACCAGCAGCCCGGCAAGCATCGACGCTTCATGATCCGCCGTTCGCTTCATAAAAGAGGCGACGCTCAAAACGGATAAACATCCGAACAGAAAATGAAATAGTTTTGTAAGAGAATCATTCCCCACGCCCAGCGCCAATCCATACAAAATTTCGCAGTTCTTGGGCATATACGAAAATACATGCCATGGAATTTCCACAATGGATTGATGGGCCAAATACAAAGCCGGGATAGTCAAATGGTAATCGTAGGGATCATGGCGCGTTTCGGGCGTCATCGTGAATATCAAATACATCAACAGCGTGACGCCCAGGCAGATTCGTAAAAACAAAGGATTCCAACTGGGATCCCCATGCGGGAACGATTCGGTGAAAAAAGGCTCGCGGCGCACTTGAAAAAGCCCAACGGGCGAGGCGGCCAGCCAAACGAGCCAGACAATCATCAAAACGGACGGCGTGTAGAGATGAAAAACTCCTAAAAGCACTAAAATAAAGGTAAGAAAAACCAGCCCCAGCCCCACGCGACAGGACAAGGGAATATTCATGGATTCCGCCCCAATCAAGCGAACGATTCTGTTTCCAAAAAACGCCCCGCCCAGGGGAATGCTAAAACCGAATAATAGGAATATAATAAAGTTTACCAATTTTCTTGAACGCTGCCCGTGCAGACGGTTACAATACGAGTTACGCCATACTTTTTTTCTTTTTTACCAAGGATTTTGCGAATGCATATCACCTTTATTTTTGACAATATCATTCTTAGCCATCAACCGCTAGGCGCCTCTTATATCTCCGCCGTATTGAAAGAAGCGGGTCACGACGTCTCGGTGATCAATGCCGATCAGGGAGATTATATCGAGAAAATCCGTTCGCTGAATCCGGAGGTCGTCGCCTACACGCTGGCGACAACGCATGCGCCCAGCTTTTACGAAATTAATCGCGAGATTAAAAAGCATCACAATTGTCTGTCGCTTTTCGGCGGACCGCATCCCATCTTTTTCCCTCAAATGATCGAAGAAGAAGGCGTCGACGTCATTTGTACAGGCGAAGGAGAATATCCAACGCTCGAACTCATTACGGCATTGGAAGAGGGACGCGATTATACGCAAATTCCCTCCATCACCGCCAAAGTGAACGGCCGAATTTTTAAAAACGCCAACCGTCCGTTTTTAAAGAAAGAAGAATTGAACGATCTTCCCTTCCCCGACCGCGAGTTGATCCGCGACTTCGAAATCTGGAATCATCGCACTGGGTATGTCATGGCAGGACGCGGCTGCCCCTATAACTGCTCGTACTGCTTCAATCATGCATCCCGTCTCTCTCAGCCGGGACGATGGACGCGGCAGCGCAGCGTCGACAACGTCATCGCCGAACTTCGCTGGCTCAAAGAAGAATACAAAGTAATCTACAACGCGTTCCAGGACGACACATTCATTCTCAATGAACGATGGCTGGAAGAATTTCTTCGACGCTACAAAACCGAGATCGGGCTGCCGTTCGTCTGCAACGTGCGCTGCGATCTGACCAGCGAAAAGAAAGTGCGCATGCTGGCCGAGGCGGGCTGCATCCGGGCGGCGACCGGCATCGAGAATGGAGACGATCATCTGCGACGCACGATTTTGTCCAAAAACGTCACCACCGATCAGATTATTCAAGCCTGCGACCTTTATAATCGATATGGCATCAAAATCATTGGGCAAAACATGTTCGGCGTCCCCGGCGAAACGGTCGAAACCGCTCTATCCACCGTCGAGCTCAACTTGAAATGCCGCACGCATACCAACACGTTTTCGTTTTACGGCCCCTATCCAGGCACTAAACTGGGCGATTTGTGCAAAGAACAATACGGCTTCAGCGGCGATTTGAACGAACTGCCGCGCGAATATCAGGACTGCCTGGCGCCCAGCATCCAATTGGAGAACAAAGAACTTATCGAAAAGATCGGTCAATGCGCCCATCTATTCATGAGTTATCCCCGCGTTTTCTCAATTGTAAAGCGCCTTCTCCCTCTCATCCCATCCTACAAATTAAAATTAATGCTGATGGAATGGCTGGCGCGCATCAAGCGGGAATTGATCAAAAAGGGAATCCGCGGGCTGCCCTCGGTCTGGCACGATCCTCAATTCATTGCCGACGCCATTCACGCGCCGCAGCCGGAAATCCCTCGCCAACCGGTGATGCGGGAAAAAAAGCGCGAAGCGGCGTAATGATCTCATCCTTCGACGCCGCCCCGGATCTTTTGTTGGCCATCTCACTTTTCGGTTTTCGCCAATAAGCCCTCTCCCAATACAATACATGATAAAATTTATAAAAATTATAAATTTTCACTTGCAATAGATCCTTATATCGTATATTATGACTAATATTATAAATTTTATCATGTGGTGAAAGAGATGCATGTTACGTTTGTTTTCGACGACTTGATCCTCAGCCACCAACCTCTGGGGGCTTCCTATATATCGGCGATGCTCAAAGAAGCCGGGCATACTGTCTCCGCTGTCAATATCGATGACGGGCCGGATTATGTTGACAAGATCAAACAAATAAATCCGGGAATCGTCGCATATTCAGCGGCCACCAGCCAGGCGCCCCGTTTTTTTGAAATCAACCGCGAAATCAAACGGCGCCATGACTGTTTATCCTTGTTTGGCGGGCCGCATCCGACTTTTTTCCCTCAAATGATCGAAGAAGAAGGCGTTGACGCCGTCTGCACCGGCGAAGGCGAATTTCCTACCGTGGAATTATGCAACGCGTTGGATGAAGGCAAGGATTTCAGCGGCATCGCCAGCATGTCATTCAAGACCAGTGATAAAATCATCAAAAATCCCAATCGACCATTCATCGGCAAGGTCAATCTGAACGAGATTCCATTTCCGGACCGTGAAATAATACGGGGATTCTCCGTCTGGAAGCAGCGCACCGGCTACGTCATGGCCGGACGCGGCTGCCCTTATGACTGTTCCTTCTGCTTCAACCACGCATCGCGCGATTCGCAGGAGGGCCGGTGGACTCGGCAGCGCAGCGTAGATAACGTACTGGCCGAACTGCGATGGTTGAAAGAGACCTACAAGATAATTTATGTCGCCTTCCAAGACGATACGTTCATTCTGAACCGGCGCTGGCTGCGCGAGTTTCTTCCGCGTTACGGCGAGGAGATCGGGCTGCCTTTCATCTGCAACGTGCGCTGCGATTTGACCGACGAGGAAGAAGCGCGGCTGCTATCGGAAGCGGGCTGCATCCGCGTCGCCGCCGGCATTGAAAATGGAAACGACGAACTGCGGCGTAAAATTCTGGCAAAAAGCATGTCAACCGAACAGATTATTCGCGCCTGCGATCTTTACTATGAACACGGCATCCGAGTGATCGGACAGAATATGTTCGGCGTGCCAGGCGAGACGGTCGAATCGGCGATTTCGACCATTGATCTCAATATTCGCTGCCGAACTCATATCAACACATTTTCGTTCTTCGCTCCCTTCCCGGGAACAAAATTGGGGGAAATTTGCGAGCAGGATTACGGTTTCAGCGGCGATTTGAGCGAACTGCCCCGCGAATATCAGGATAAACTAGCGCCCAGCATCCACCTTGAAAATAAGGAACTGATTGAAAAAATCGGAAAGTGCGCGCATTTATTTATAAGTTATCCGCACGTATTCGCTATGACGAAGAAAATGTTGAAGATTCTCCCCAGTTACAGGCTGAAACTGATGTTTATGGATTGGTTGGCGCGCATGAAAGAAGAATTGATCAAAAAAGGAAGCGTGGGGCTTCCGTCCGTTTGGCATCCCCCCAAATTCATCATTGACGCAATCCATGAAGAGCAGCCCGATATCCCTGTTCAACAGGTGATGAGAGAATTCAGCCGCGAAGCGGCATAACGAACAACCGGCAGATCAACGCCGTTTTCTCCTTACTAGGATATGCAGCCCTCCAGCATATCCTTTTTTTTGGCATACTTTTCTGCATCTAAACTGCGATAGAATGAATGGGCGATGCCGATTTTGAAGCGTTTTCCATCCCATCCTTGCAGCCGCCGGTGAGATCCGGCGGCTGCAAGATGAAATCTTAACAGTATCTCATAAATTCAAAACGTCGTTATAGACCGAAGGCCTTCTGCATCTGCTCGCGTACAACCGTCAGCCGTTTTACGTCGCCTCCGCCGACCTCCGCCGTCGCCCAGCCGGTAAATCCAATATCGCCAAGGGCTTTGCGAACCTGATCCCATGGAAGATCGTCGTCTTCGCTTGTGATGTCGACGAACTTGTTCTTGGCGCGGCTAAAGCCTTTCACGTCGAGTTTGACGCAGCGGCGGCCGAACGCGCGTATCCATTCTCCCGGCTGTCCGTAT
The DNA here is from genome assembly GCA_016934335.1 of Candidatus Omnitrophota bacterium. Classification (GTDB taxonomy): domain Bacteria; phylum Hinthialibacterota; class Hinthialibacteria; order Hinthialibacterales; family Hinthialibacteraceae; genus JAFGTC01. The sequence continues at coordinate 20,540 of JAFGTC010000205.1, forward strand.
TTCCAGTGATTGCCGATGTCATAGTACATTCCCACCCAAGGGCTGTTGAATCGATCCACAAACTGAATAAATCTTCCTGGCCCCTGCTCCGGCGGAGCATCATGATCGTACATCATTTTGTTCCAGACATTCTCAATCAGGATCATCTGTCCCAGAGAAGCCGCCAAGGGAAGGAGTTTTTTAATTTCATCGTAAGCCCGATTTTCAATCACATCGGCCGGACCGTCTCCGCCGCTCCCCACAACGATCAACACGCCGCTGCCGCCGGCCGCATGCGAGAGGCGGATGCAGTGTTCGATGTTCGCTCGACCTTGATTGCGCTCCTCTTCTTTTGCGCTTGTAAGCCGCTTGGACCAATGCGCATGATTAATCGCATTGTGCACGAACACCTTAGTCTCGCGCACGGCATCGCGCGCCTGCTCAGGAGTGAAATCGCCCGCTTGATCGAAATCGACGCCGTCGAAGCCGGCTTCGCCTGCCATACGAAGACGATCCGCGACGGATAGTTTTTGTCCGTTCAGTTCATTGGCAATCATGCTCAGTTTGCACGCCAGCAGGAGGCGCTTGTTCGCCGGGGGAAGAACGATGTCCGATTCGCGCGCTTCTTCCGCATGGGCCGCGCCTCCGCCGACAGCGGCCGCCGTCATCGAGCCTAATCCCATCGCTAAGACGCTGCGGCGATTTAATGAAGAACGACTCGTATTTGTAAATTCTATTCGCATGATATTTTGCTTATCCTCCAATTCATGATTTGTTACGTTCATTATTGATGAAAACCTTCGTGAAGTGAATGCCGGGTTTAAAACAGAAAGCGGCAAATTTCCGATCTGAGCGATGCGCATCCACAGAAGCGATTCTCCCATCATCTTGCAAAATAGGCCGCAAGAAGGTCAACATAGGATGCCTCGATGTATTTTGCCTACATCGCGTTTTTCATCGTATAAGTCGGCATTGGCTTCAAAAATCTGGTTTCGATTTGTGTGCGCCGCTCAACGCATTCTGTTTTTCCGCCATCTCTTTTTTCCTCCATACGCCATTTTTTCGGGATCGAATTTATCCATAAATAAGACAATAATGATCTGAAATGTAATGTACTTTTTTTAATTTTTTTGTAGAAATGGTAAAAAATTTGTGTTATAATACCGCCACATCATCCCAAATACTGGATGACCGGAGTATTGTTTCAATAACCTCTGTCGTGTTTTGGTTGGTTGGAAAGACGCCGGGATTCCCAGAAAGAGAGGGGTGTTATTCCACTTTTAAGTAGTAAAGGAGTTTTGTACTAATGGCAACAGGTCATGTGAAATGGTTTAGCGAACAGAAGGGTTATGGATTTATTGAGGAAGATGGAGGAACGGAAATTTTTGTCCATTTTTCAGGGATCCAGGGAGATGGATTCAAGAACTTGTACGAAGGCCAGGCGGTTGAGTTTGACATTGAACAAGGGGATAAAGGCCCGAAAGCGGTTAATGTTAACGTAACTGGCTGATTTAATTCTACATAAAGTAATCTAACAGCCCATTCCTTTTGAGTGGGCTGTTTTTTTATCGCTGCGTATATAAAGATGATGTAAAATTTACCATCCTCTATTCGCGCTTCGATCGAATTCGGGATTTGGCTGCAACCGGTTGTGAAAAGAATGGAGATCTGACAATGCCCGCAAATTCGCTTCAAGAAAAAAAGGCGTTTCGCGCCAATGCCATGCTTATTGGCGAACGCATCGATTTACGCACTTTGGAAAATCTGGATAAATTAGCTTCGGCGCCCTATACGGCGGGATTGCGAAATGGAGGAATTGCCGTTTTGTTTCGTTACGGCGCCATTGTTTTTTTTGATTCTTCCTCCATTGAACAGGCTGATTTTCTGGCGATGCTCCAACCCATGATCGTGAAGCCCTTTACTAATCCGGAAAAAGAAAATGTGGAAATATCAATCAATTCGGAAGGCCGCGAAGGCATGGAAGGCAACACGGTTTTTTTGGAAAACGCCTGCATCGAACGTCTTCAATTAGTCGCCGAAATTCTGGGCAAAAGCGTCGCCTTAGCGCAGTATGAATCCAATCTGAGAGATATATTTGATCGGATCGAACCTATTGCCGCCAATCTTGAATATAAAAGCCGCATCGGCCGACATGGAAAAGATGTTCTTCGCCATATCGGCAGCGTGTTATTATCCGAACATCGAATGGTTGGACGAATTCAGGTTACGGAAAAGCCGGAACTGATTTGGAATCGGCCTGAACTGGAGCGGCTTTTCCTTCGATTGGAAGACGAATTTGAAATCAAGGATAGACACGAAGCGCTGGAGCGGAAACTCCATCTTATCACTCGAACGGCCGAAACCGTCCACAATCTTCTTCAAGAGGGACGCAGTTTGCGGGTCGAGTGGTATATCGTCATTTTGATCGTGATGGAAATTTTTTTAACTTTGTATGAACTTTTCATCATCGGTCATTGATAAATATGACTGGTGAACAATCGCAATTGGAACGTCTCCGTCTTAGCGCGACCGCCGCAACAAGGGACGAAGTCAAAGCGCTGACAAAACCAGTCATAGTCTGATCGAACGGCGATCCGTAAGCAGCCCATCGCGTATGTTTGATGTATACTCATCCCGCCCAAAATAGCAAAGTGGTTCGATGAAGTGGAATTGATCGAATAGGCTCCTTCGGCGAAGTTGCTGCGCAAAGATGCGGCAATTTAAAAAAAAGTAAAGAAATGGGGTAAGACGTCGTCACAACGAAAGGGCTCATTGTTTGTTCATATACTTGTATAAATATAGTAATACTTCGCAAATGAGGCCTGATTACAAAATCATGAGAAAAATTTTTATCCGATTTCTGACAGAATAATTGAAAAACACCCACTTTATAAATCATTCCTTCTTCTTTAATTGGATTCAAAAGGAATAAAAGCGATTAACCGAATAACGAAGGTTATATCGATATTTATAAAATTTTGCGGTGAAAAATTCAAGTGATTCGATGGCTGAACGCCTTCGCTTTCCACAAAAGCACTATTAGTATATTTCAATCGGTGTAAATTCCCCAAAAAAAACCGACAAGCATGCAATAACATCACCAGTAGGAGAAGAGGTTTTATGAGAAGACAAGGTTTTACACTCATCGAGTTGCTGATCGTCGTGGCTATTATTGGAATTCTTGCGGCTATCGCTGTGCCCAATTTCTTGAATGCGCAGATACGAGCGAAATGTTCACGTGCTATTTCAGACATGAAAACGATCGAAACTTCGCTCGAGATGTATCGGCTGGATAACAATGACTATCCTCCCGCTGACAAAGCGTTGGCGCCGGGCAGCGGAGATTATTTTCATCCCAATGAAATTCGCTATTATCGTTTGACGACTCCCGTTTCTTATCTGAATTCGATTCCCAAAGATCCATTTGCGACCAACCTGCAAAATGATTTTGCCCAGTGGGGCTGGGCGTATGATTATGTAAATAATTATGGCGGCAATCACAGCGGCGGATGGGGGCATATTTGGCGTTTGAGCAGTTGGGGTCCTGACGGCGTCAATGGATGGGGCGGACAGCGCGACGGCGGTTGCCCCAATGGAATTCCTGATTTTGTGTATCAAACCTCCAACGGCTTGATCAGCAAGGGCGATATCGTTTGGGTTGGCGCCAAAGACAGTCAATCCACCGTTTTCTGCAATATCCAAAACGGAATTTAATTCACGCATCGCATCAAAATAACAATATAAGGAAGACGGGGGCCGCACGGCCCCCGTCTTCTCATATTACTTTATGCTCGATTCATGGGAGAAATCCCGGCCGGCGGCCCCATTTGACGAGCCTGCAGCGGAATTTCACCTCAAAGTTATAAAAACCATTCCATCAGGCCAGGTATTTGTTCATCAAATTAATGGCTTCATCGATTTCTTGAGTGCTTTTGAATCCGATAGTCACGGCATCGACGCAATCGAGGCCCATGACGTATTTGATGGAAGCCTCCCGTTGAGCCGGATCGCGGAATTGGCCTTCGCCGATTATTTTCATGCCGATCACGCCCGCGCCTTTCTCATGGATCTGTTTGATATAATTGACGCAATCGGAAACATTCCCTTTTTCATCATTATTATTGTCTTCGTTGTCCATCAAGGTCCCGTCGTGGTTGACGCGAAGCAGGGCGGTATCCATCCAATCGCATTGAGCCATGGCGCGCAGACCTTTGAGTCCATGAATCGATGCTCCTTTGGTGCGAATGTAATTTTTTTCTTTGGCTTCCGATAAGATATCGCGATTTTTTTTGAGTTCTTCGGGCCAGGCGGGCGAGGTGCAGTAATGGAGCAGAAACAGATCGAAGTAATCCGTATCCCATTCCTTGCGAAAGCGATCGATGTCTTTCCAGGGATCGCCGTTCCTGCGCATTTTGGTTTGAACGACGTAGGTGTCGCGATCGAGACCTTTGAGGGCTTTGCCTAAGCGGGCTTGCATCTGGCCGCGACCATAAGAATCGGCCGTATCAAAAAACCGGATGCCCCGATCATAGGCGTAGCGCACCAGTTTTGTAAATTCCGCATCGGACAATGCCATCTGAACAGAGCCGCCGACAGAGCCCGTTCCCATGCCTAAGCGTGTGATTTTTATGCCGGAATTGTTTAATTCAACCCAATCGACCGCCGTGCGTCGAGGCTTTTCAGCCGCCGTAGAGGGAAGCGCCGCCGATCCAACTGCAGCGGCTCCCATTTGAATAAATTGACGTCTTGTTAAATTGGACATTTTAGGCGCCTCTTTGTTTATTTATTTGTTTGTTTGATTTGAATCATTCCATATCATATTACAATACGACTAACGGGAGAAATAGTCCATAGGAGAAAACCAACCAAATTGAATTGAAGAGGGGAGAACGGTTTATTGTCCATTTTCTCAACGCCGTCAAAGAAATCCTAATTCAATGCATTCTTGAGAAGCCAAACGATTTATGAGAATATAATTGGAGCGTAATAAAATCGATAAAATTTTCATTGTGCACTAAAACGATCAACCATCCCAACGAACCTCGAAAGGGGCGAATCATGAAAATCCATCCTTTTCTTTTTTCTGCTGTTATTCTACTTTCGTCAATACTATGGATTCTTCCTTCCTCTTGTAGTGAAAATCCCGTAGTTTACGTCGCCTTCTGGTTCGACACGGAGGATTACATCCTGCCGCAAGCCGATGACGCCGCCAAGCGGCTGGCGGAGATGTTTGCAGAACGAAACGTCCAAGCGACGTTCAAGATAGTCGGGGAAAAAGCGCGCGTCTTGGAAGAGCGAGGGCGAGACGACGTCATATTGGCGCTGGCGAAAAACGACATCGCTTATCATGCAACGAATCACAGCATCCATCCCACGCCCGCGGAATACAGCCGCGACCTGGATTGGCATGAAGGCGTCCGCGAATTCATACGCCGCGAAGGGATTGGGCTGAAAACGCTCCAACAGGTTTTCGGCGTGAACGCCTCCTGCTATGGACAGGCCGGAGGATCTTGGACGCCCCAGAGCTACGCCGCGCTGCACAAATTCCAAATTCCCCTCTATCTGGACGCAACCCCTCACGTCAATTTAGACGACCGTCCTTTCTGGTTTTGCGGGATATTAACCATTTTGGAACTGGGCGACTGCGTCATGCGGACGGGATGGACGAACGATGAAGTCAAACAAGCCTGCGCAGAATTCGACCGGGTTCATCAGAAACTCACTCGCGAAGGGGGCGGAATCATCAGCATTTATTATCATCCCTGCGAATTCATCCATGAAGAATTTTGGGATGGCGTCAATTTCTCCCGGGGCGCCAATCCGCCGAGATCGGAATGGAAGCTGCCTCCCATGAAATCTTCGCAGGAACAGGAGCAAGCCTTCAACGCCTTCGAGACCTACTTGGATCATATCGTGAAGCATCCCGGCGTCCAATTGGTCACAGCCCGAGAAATCCCGTCATTGTATCCGGATCGCGCATATACACGACCTATCACGCAAAACGATATTCGAACGATTGCGCGCACGTTTCAGGATCAGCTTTCGTATATCGATCTGGGAGATCGCATACTATCCGCCGGGGAAGGCCTGTACGCGCTGTCTCAATTTGTCGCCAAGAGTAAAAACGGTTCGCATCCGGCCGAAGTTTCATTAAAATTCGCCTACGGACCCGCCTCGCAGCCTCTTCGCATTGCCAGCGAAGGCTCCTTCCGTTGGGAGGCCATTCAACAAGCGGCGCAGGATTTAGTGGACGCCGTCGATGACGCCGAACAACTGCCATCCGCCGCATGGGTGGACGGCCGTCCATGGCGATTAGAGGATTTCGCCAAGACATTGGCTTACGCCGTCGCCGACGAATCATACTCGGGCGACATCACGATGCAGCAGGGCGAGTTGAGGACAATGGATTACGTCGCTGACAATGCTCCGGATCTTTGGGGATGGGTTATCTTTCCGGAAGGCTTTGATGCGCCTCGCATGATGGAAATCGCGAAACGGCAGGCATGGACCATTAAGCCGGCTCGTCTGCGTCTATCGAACTGAGGAGAGAAATCAGGATGTTTTCTTATTATCGCCACCGCCTCCCGTTAATTGAACGGGTTTCGCAGGACGATAATGTTCCATGATTTTATCCACTTCTTCTTTATTTTGCGAAGGAACTTTGATGGTCATTTTGCAGGGACGAACGCCCTGGACATCGTAATATAAAATTCGCAGAACATCAAATCGGCTCTTGTTTCCCTCAGAGGATATCCATTTATAGGAATTAATCTGATTCCATGGCATTTGAGTTTCTCCGTCGAATACGCCATATTCGCCGAGAATCAGTTTGTCTTGTTTAAAGACAAGGATTAAAGCAAAGGAGAACCAAAACAGGATCAAGATGATGTAATCGACGATGCTGTATTCGAAAGGAATAAAGAGACAAAACGACAAGAACAAAATCCAGAAGCCGATAAAAAAGGCGATGTCAATGATGACAGCGCGCTTCACCGTCAGAATTTCCTTGCCGACTCTTCTTTTTTTTAGGATTGTATTGATGATATCCCACCAGAAAAAATAGGTAAACACGATTAAGAGGATGCGGATAATAATGACAATAGTTTCACTGCTATTTTCTAAGTTCATTCTATTTGTTTTTACATTTTTTTATCGTGTATTATTGATTTGCCATTTTTGATGCTAATTTCAAAATTGTCAATAGAATTTTATATAAATTCCACGATCGCATTATATACATGACAATTTAAGTAAAAAGATCGAGAAACAATCATAAAAATGCATAATTCTCTTGAAACCCCCCGTTCCGCATGTTATAGTCGTCGGCATAGATAGATTGATAATTAGCTATCAATCAACAATGTATAAATACGTTTTTTTGATTTTTAAATCAGGGATCCTATTGAAGACAATTTAATTCACTCTGTTTGAATAATTTAGGCATTCAACGCCCGGGATGGAAGAATAGGAAAGAATTTATCCGGGATTGCACGATCGAGAAGAAATCGCGTAATTAAAAAGAGTGTGGATCGATCAGACGAGTATTCAAAAAATCGGATCAAAGAATCGACTTTCGATATTTTTTTCAAGTGAAGCTATAAAAAATCTATTTCTTTACTAATTTTTGCTTTGCGTGATAAAAAGGATTATGTCATGGAAATCAAAAGAGTTAAGGATATTATGATTCCACTGGACAACTATCCTCACGTTCCCTGCTGGTATACGCTGCGCCAGGCGATGGAAGAGATGGAAAAATATCATATCGAATCCGGCGGCCGCATGTCCCTGCCCCGCGTCATCCTTATTTTTGATCTGGATTCAAGTTTGTGCGGAATCGTTCGGCGAAGAGACATTATGCGCGGTTTGGAGCCTGATTTTTTGGCGAACAAACCGTTGGATTATCAAAAGAAACTGTTCGACGTTACGGTTGATCCCAATCTAACCGAACTCACCTATGATAACGTTTTTCTGCACCTTCAAGATCAAGCCGAGCGGCCGGTCAGCGAAGTGATGGTTCCGGTCAAAGCGACGGTGGATTATGAAGACCATATTATGAGGGTGATCTATGAAATGGTCACAAACGATCGAAGTTTGATCCCCGTGGTCAAAGGGCGAACCATTGTCGGCGTTGTACGCTCCGTTGAAGTCTATAGAGAGATAATCCACGTGGTTTTCAAGAGTAAAACCGATTCGGAATAAGGGGGAATCCATCCCTTTGGAGGAGAGGGCGATTCATGAAGATGCGCACGTCCCAAGCGGATCAACTCAAAACCGACGCCAAACAAGACCAAGCAACTCTATGTCAGCAGATTCGCAGTTATGACTGGAAACGAATCTTCTTTGTCAGCGCAGGCCTGATTTTATTTATCGTTTTTTACACGGCGGGTCCTTATCCGGATGCTGTGGATCCAAGTGGAGAACGCTTCGAATTAACAAGAGAAGGCAAGGGCGCTCTGGCTTTGTTTCTACTGACGGCTACATGGTGGGTGTTCGAAGTGATTCCCATCGGCGTAACCAGCATCATGGTCGGAGTCGTGCAAGCCTTATTTCAGCTTCGTTCGTCAACCGATGGAAAAGACGGCGCCACAAGAGCGTTCAATGATTTTATGGATCCCTCCGTCATGTTTATTTTTGCCTCGATTGTAATCGGGCTGGTGTTTACGAAAACCGGATTGACCAAAAGGATGGCTTATAAAATGCTGGTGCTTGTGGGAGAGCGAACCAGCATGATTTACCTGGGCAGTTTTATTCTGACCGCCTCCCTGACCTTGATCATGGCGCATACGGCGGTCGCCGCCACTATTTACCCGTTACTAATGGCCATTTACACGTTATACGATCCCGAAGGGAAGCCGAGTAAATTCGGCAAAGGACTCTTTATCGGCATGGCGTTCACGGCGGGCGCCGGAAGCATCGTCACCCTGCTGGGCGCCGCCCGCGGGGCTGTCGCCATCGGTTTTTTCTACGGCATCGCCGGACGGGAAATTTCTTTTTTTGAACTGAGTTATTATATGTTCCCGGTCGGCTGGACGATGGTGTTATTTTTATGGATTTTCTTCATGATTTTTTTCAAGCCGGAGCATAAAACCATTCCAGGCCTGCGGGGTCGAGCCAAAATGCTGAATTCGCGCTTAGGGCCGATAACCGCTGCGGAAATCATGACTCTCATTATTGTCGTGTGCACGGTTTTGTTGATGAGTCTTCGATCCTTGATTCCCGCCCTTCAGCCGATCAACAAGACCGCCATCATTCTTGTTTCAACGATTCTCTTCTTTCTGCTCAGAATATTAACCGTGGAAGACCTCGAGCAGATTCCCTGGAATATCATTCTGCTCTTCGGCGGCGCGATGAGCATTGGTTTCTGTTTATGGGATACGGGAGCGGCCAGATGGCTGGCCGTGCATTGGCTGGCGCTGTTCGATGAAGCGCATTGGTTTGTTTTTGTCCTGGGAATATCCTCTTTTGTATTAATTATGACCAATCTTATCATGAATGTCGCCGCCATCGCGATTGTCCTGCCTGTAGCGCTCGTCATCGCGGGCTATTTGCATGTTGCGCCCGAAGTCATATTATTTTCCTGCCTCGTAACCGCGGGAATGCCGTTTTTGTTTCTCGTCGGCGCCGCTCCCAACGCCATCGCTTACGAAAGCAAGATGTTTTCCTCCGGCGAATTTTTCTTGGCCGGCATTCCGGCGAGTTTGATCGTCATGGCTGTCCTAGCCTTCTTCGTCTGGATGATCTGGCCCATGATGGGCATGCCGATTCTGCTATAGCGCATCGCAATTTTTTATTTTATTTGTAGTCTATAATTTCACCACTTCTGCGCGGCGGAAAAGGTTTGGATTTTCATGCCCTCCGGCATGGTTACTATGTCCTGCAGCATTTCAAGGGATGTATAATCTCCCAATTCGTTTTTCTTATAAGCCGCGCCATGCTCGATCCCTGCGATAGATCGAATATCTTTCTTGAAAGGCGGGAGATTATTTGATTAGAGGCGGCATCTCTGGGTATTTCTTGTAATGTCTGAATTAATTCCTGAAATCCAGGATTTCTCTATTCCATGGATTGATATTTTTTGTTATTGTAATAGACAATAACAGTCCTTCAACTTTTCGTCGAGGGAAAAAGAGTCGTGAAGGATTGGCGGCGTCTTTGCTTGAATGGATCGATTGGACGCCCAGGCATGTATTTATTGTCAAGGATGTACTATTGCCATGAAAAAAAAACAGATCAATCCCGGCAACGAATCGAAAGACTGTATACAAAATAAAACCATAACGCCTTTCGATTCGCAGGAAAATAATGAGCAATCCATTGAAAATATTACGGCGCCATTGAGCGCTAGGCCTGGCAAAAACAAAACCGACGAAGAGGACGAGCGGCTTTCAAAAATCCTTATAGAAAACCTAGAAAGCGGAAAAAATGTTCAAGAAATAATTCGATCCGTCATCCATAAAAAAATAAAACGCGGCCGGGAAGAAGAACACGACCAAGAAGATCCAGCGCAAAAAGACGGTTTTCGAATCATTCAGTCCAAACGAAAAGAACTTTACGATCTTCTGGATAACATAGAAAGTTATCTTTCCGGGAAGAACACGAAAGAAGCCACGGCCTTTTTCTCGTCGCTGTTGAATATTCAAAGCCAGCTCTGCCTTCAAAAAACCGACGGCGTTATTGCAATACGGGCGCGATTAGGCGCTTTTTTCCCTTCTTTAGAAAAAAATCCGGGGAAATCCAAACGACAAGAGATCACGTTGATTTTTTCGCCGGAAGAAGTCAAAGCCATGCAGTCGCGTTTTGTCGACATGGATGAAGACGATCCCCTGAAGCACTTTTTCAGCGTGATTCTCGATCAAGCCTATGATGTTGTGCAATACAACGAAATGACGGGACATCTTTTATTGGAAATGTCGAATTATTTCCTCCATAAACTCCAGGAAAGCGGCTATTCTCAAACCACGAAATTCATCGAATTCAAGGAGCGCTTTACCCGGGCGAGCATGTCTTTGGAAAGATCCATCGACGATCTGCGCGAAACGGAGCGTGTGATTAATCGCCATCTCAATGACAAGCCGGTCTTACGCGAACTTCCAAAACATCTCCGCGCTTTGATCCAAATCAAACTGGGCTTGCTATCCGCGAAACATGCGCCAAAAATCCTCCAGCAAATCCAATCCCTTCTCGGTCGATACGCCCGAGCGCGCAGTTCCGTCGCTTTTGACTTCAATCGACTGCCTTCCTTTCAACACAGTGTTCGATTGAGGCAAAGCATCATTTTCAATCTGCAAAAAGATGTGCTTGAATACACAGCCGTCATGTTTGAAAAAGAATTTCGAGGGATTCAGAAAGAACTGAACGCGATGATGGAAGAAATTGAAGCCTTGTCCGATAGCATGGATCCCAACTCGCCCGAATTTGAAGAAATGATGCGGCAAAAAAACCAGGTTCAAGAGAAACTCGAAGCTCAGCGCCGTAAATTGAATGTTGTCCAAAGCCAGGCAAAACTGATAGATGTTCAGCATACATTGTGCAGCGATGCGATCAAACGCTACAACAAACAGGAATCCATGCATCAAAAAATAAATGAGGATCTTGACGCCCGCTTGAAAGTCGATCCGGAAAAGATCCGTGAGGAAGTGGATGCCCCGGCTCCCGTCTCAAGGAAATCCAGCCGCATGGTCCGGGCGAAGCGTCGTTGACTTGCGCGGCGGCCCTCCATGAACAGATCAAGGCCCATCCCGGATAAGCGCAGTGCACAGGGGATGGGCCGATTCTAGTCTTCCAAGCCAAAAGATCGATATCGCTCTTATCGATTCAATGCGCGCTGCATGAGCAATTCATGGCTGCAGCGCTCATCCTTGGAGTCTTTAGGGATGCGCTGAATATAGGAGCCGTCGCTCTGTTGCTCCCATGCTTTTCGATTATCCGACAGCATAATTTCAAGGGAAGTTTTCAACTCTTCTCGAAGGGCCGTATTTTCAATAGGCGTAACCGCTTCCACCCGATAATCCAGGTTGCGACTCATCCAATCCGCCGATCCAATATAAAAATCCTCTTTACCATTATTATAAAAATAAAAAATGCGGGAATGTTCGAGAAATCTTCCAATAATACTGATGATGCGGATGTTTTCGCTAGTATGCGGCAGGCCTGGACGCAAGCAGCAGAAGCCTCGTACAATCAAATCGATCTGAACGCCAACTTTCGAAGCTTCATACAATTGGGTGATAATCTCTGGATCTTCCAATTGATTCATTTTGGCAATGATGCGGCCCTGCCCGCCTTTTTTGACATTATTGATCTCCCGCCGGATCAAGCGCAAAAATTTCTGCCGCATGTTGACCGGCGCCACCAACAGTTTCCGATATTTTTTCTGGTCGGAATGACCGGTGAGAAAATTGAACAGATCGGTCAAATCCTCCCCTAAATCGCGGCGGCAGCTAAGCATGCCGAGATCGGTGTATAAATTGGCCGTACCCGAATGATAATTCCCCGTGCCTATGTGAAAATAGCGCTTGATGCCGTCGGGCTCTTCGCGAACAATCAACAGCGTTTTCGTGTGCGTTTTCAGTCCGGCAAAGCCATAGGTCACATGAACGCCCGCCCGCTCCAGCGTGCGCACCCATTGAATGTTATTGGCTTCGTCGAAGCGAGCTTTGATTTCCACCAGGACGGCGACCTGCTTGCCGTTTTCCGACGCTTTCACCAAAGCCCGGATAATCGGCGAATCGTCCGCCGTGCGATATAAAGTTTGCTTGATCGCCAAGACGGAAGGATCGATCGAAGCCTCCTGCAAGAAACGCTGCACGCTGCCGCCAAACGATTCGTAGGGATGATGGACTAAAACATCGCCTTTAGACAGCAACTGAAAGAAACTGACCGGCCGGCCGTCTTCATCCGTGGCGCGGAGGGTGGGCGGAATGATCGGCTTCCAAGGTTTATCTTTCAATTGAGGAAAATTCAACTTGGTTAGTTGCATGAGATCCTTCAAATTCAAAGGACCTTCCACTTTATAGACATCCTCTTCCTTGATCCTCAACTCATCAATCAACCAATGAAGCAGTGGGAGAGTCACAGATGAATTGATCTCTAACCGCACAACCGAGGCAAAGCGGCGATGCCGAAGTTCCTCCTCGATAAGTTCCAGGAGATCTTCGGCTTCTTCTTCATTTCGATCGATATCCGCATTGCGGGTCACTCGAAATGCACAGCTGAACAAGACTTCCACGCCAGGGAACAAGTAGCGTAAATTGGCGGCGATCACTTGTTCAAGAGGGACGAAATGATTCGCTTCACCCACATTCACCCAGCGGGGACGATTTTGAGGAATTTTGAGACGCGCAAAAACAGGTGCGTCGCATTTCGGCTTCTTCACCAGCACGCCCAGTGAGAGACTCAGGTTGCTGATGAAGGGGAAAGGCTGTCCCGGACCATATCCCAATGGAGTTAAAATAGGAAAAACCGATCGCTTAAAATAAGCGTCAACTGTATTTTTTTGCTTTTTGGTGAGTTCCTCATACGACGAAATTACGATGCCATGACTTTGAAGAGCCGGAAATACATCGTTGAGAAGACAATTCCGCTGATTTTGAACCATTTCATGAACCAGCGGCTGGATCTTGTCCAATTGTTCCCGCGGAGTGAGTCCATCTATGGTTTCACGGGTAACGCCGGCGCCGATCTGCCGCTTCAATCCGCCAACCCGCTTCATGAAAAATTCATCCAGATTGGTGCTGAAAATGCTTAAAAACTTGATTCGTTCTAAAAGCGGATTCCTCGAATCCAGCGCTTCTGACAAAACCCGTCGATTAAATTCCAGCCAACTTAACTCCCGGTTTAAAAATAATTCCGGTTTGTATCTAATTTTTCGTCGAGACATGGTTACTCCTCAAACAACATCATACAGAGACAAGCGTCAATACAAACAAAAAAGCACAGCTTATATTGAAAGTATAATTCGTTCTGAAAAGAAATCGAACTGTATAGTAAAGATATCGTAAAATCCTTACCTTAACAATGAACCAAGTCTAAGAATTTTATGATTCCGATGCGATAGAGACCTTTTATGAGATCTTTGATCTGATTTTTCCTCCAGCAGCTCGCATTGGATTTTTCCGTTCTTCCGCATTACAATAACACCCATGATATCGTACATGCGCCCTATCCTTACATGGAATCATGATAAAAAACATCAAACTCAGGGAAGCGGGAGATCGGGATGAATACTCTTAATTACAATTCTTCAAATTCGGTCCAGCGCTCCTGGGTTTTTATGGATGCGGGCGATACGTTTATCTATGGCTACCCAACCTTCTATCAGGCATTACGGGATTGTTGTCGAAAAGAGCATCATGAAATTGATCTGATGCAAGCGGAGCAAATCATCAAAGCCACTCTACGATCCACTCCCCCTGTTAATCTTACAAGTCAAGAAAAATTCACCCAATTTTTCCAGAGTTTATATACCCAGGCTCTCGAAAAATTACATTATCCCAACAACGTCAGTCAAGGAGTCCAATGGCTTTGGGAGGAGTGGTTGAAGGGGGAAAGGCTTCGTTTGTTCGACGATTCCTTGTCCGCACTGCACCGTTTGCGTAAAGCGGGATTCAAATTAAGCGTCATTTCAAACTGGGATGAGACCTTCGACGGGATGCTGGAGCGCTTGGGCGTTTCGAATTTATTCGAATTCACCCTAACTTCCATCCAAACGGGATTTTCGAAGCCGGATAAGCGTCTCTTTCAACTCGCTCTCCATCAAGCGGGCGTTTCTCCCGACCAAGCCTGGTATTTAGGAGATCAAATCGACGCCGATATCCGGCCCGCTCGAGAAATGGGATTTAAAACCATTTATGTCGATTATTACAACAAGGGAGGAAGCGACGGCGCGGCGGATCATATCGCGCCAAGTATGAGCGTAGCGGCGGAAATCATCTGCGAGATCGAAACCCGAGGAACATCATTTCCCTAGTTCCTGCGAATCGGCGGCGGGAGCTGATTCGGGCGCCTTTTCGGGATTTTCTTCCAGGGAGGGCTTTTTTTGGAAATATTTTTGGATGGCGTTAATGGGCCCGGAGGCGACAAAAGCGAAAGTCAACAGCAATAGCACGGCTTTGAAGCGCAGGATGGCCACACATAGAATCAATACGATAAAAACATTGTATTGATAGATATTTTTCTTTTCTAATTTTAGACTGCCAATATCCGGATAAGAAACAGTGCTAACCATAAGCCCGGATAAACAAACCATCATCACATGAAGAATGATTTTGAAAATGGTGTGCGCCAAGGGAAGCGAATATTCCAAACTGGCCAACACCAACGAAGCAATAAGACAGGCGGGAGCAGGACAAGGCAATCCCACAAAAAAGCGCCTCTTCTTCTGATTTCCCATGGATTGCACATTGTATCGGGCAAGCCGCAGCGCGCAGCATAACGCGTAAATCAATACTAACGAAGCGCCAAGACGGTTCATTTCCTCATACATGATCGTATGCAGCAAAACCGGCGGGGCCACCCCGAAGGACACGAGATCCGCCAACGAATCCAATTGAACGCCAAAGGGAGAAGCGGCGCCCACCAATCGAGCCACCTTCCCATCGATCAAATCGAAAAAGGCTGCGATTAAAATCATAATCGCAGCCGCTTCAAAGTGTCTATCGATGGCGAATAGAATCGATCCCACACCGCAGGCGATATTCAAACTGGTCAATACATTGGGCAGCAGGTGGATTAAATTAATATTTTTGTTTCTAAAACGAGGCTTTCTCATCCTAAATCGACGCATACGACTCGAATGCAGAGAATTTTTAGAAGATATGCGCCGCTTTTTTTTATCCATATTATCCGATGGTTCGGTTAGCGATCTAAATGCCCCGATCATTCTGATTCCTTATTCACCGAGAGAAAAATCATAGTTGCACCAACCTCATATCATAGCCTCAATTTCTGTTTCGTAAACGCTTTTCAAGCCGCGATATAGCAAAATCGGAGCGCCGACAATCCTTCGATTCTTTTATGTTTTTTTCAGGCAAATAAACATGCCCTATTGACTTTCGACATCTTGTGAAGGGCCAACGGGACCTGTTCTATCGAAAGACGACGTGCTATAAAACTATTACTTGTTTGCCATTCTATGATGATCAAGAAAATGAAGGAAAATTTGTTGATCCTATTACTGAATCATGAAATTCCTCTTCTTCTGCATGCGGGATTTCTCAAAAGCGCTCCTTTGATGTGGGCGGCTCTGGGAGGCGCGTACAGCGAGCGATCCGGCGTCATCAATATCGGATTGGAGGGAATGATGCTGATCGGCGCGTTCGCCGCGGCCGCGGGGGCCTGGTTGACAGGCAATCCCTGGATGGGATTAGCCCTAGCCGGCGTTAGCGGCTGTTTCGCAGGATTACTGCACGCCTGGATTTGCCTTTACTGGCGAGCCGATCAGATCATTTCCGGCATGGGAATCAATCTGATGGCCATGGGGCTGACAGGATTTCTTTTATTTCGAATATTCAACGCGCGAGGAAACTCGCCCGAAGTTCCGAAACTGCCGTCATGGCAGGGAGATATCGAAATTCCTAGTTGGATCTCGAATATTATCTTTCCCTTATCCGTTCTACATCTCCTGCTTATTCTCATCCTGGCGGGAACGCTTTTGATCTTCTACCGAACGCGATTCGGTCTCCGCCTGCGGGCCTGCGGTGAGAATCCAAACGCCGCGCTCTCGGCGGGCGTCAAAACGAATCTATACCGCTATGTCGCCGTGGGAATCAGCGGCGCCATGGCCGGGCTGGGCGGCGCCCAGCTCGCCATCAGCGACGTGAGTCAATTCAGTACGGGGATGAGCAACGGGCGCGGCTTTGTCGCCCTGGCGATTCTC
>JAFGTC010000206.1 GCA_016934335.1 Candidatus Omnitrophota bacterium
TTCGCTGATTAGCCGCCGAATTTTGAGCCGAATGGAAAAACAAAAAATTGGAAGAAGAATTATATACAAACGGGGAGCAAGTTCATGCTCCCCGTTTGATTCAATGCATTAAAATAATTTTTTTAGAATTTCACGTTGACGCTGCCGCCGCCGGAGCGCATCATGATATCGCCGATGCTGGTAAGACCATTCGAAGATTCGTAGGGAATCGCAAGACGAATCGCACTGGAACTCGAATAGGATTTTGCGGCCCCGGGCCCGAAAGCGAAAAAGACATAATTCCCCGGTCCCAAGACTGGATCAAATTCGCCCGCCGACAAATTATAGTCGTTTCCGCCGATTTGCGGGTCATTATCCATGTAGAGATACACATTATTCCCAGTGACTCCAAAACCTTCCGATTGGCTTCCAGAACCATTATTTCGGGGAGCGAAGGGATCGAGCGGGACGGAAGACATATAAGATATGGGGCTGGTGAGAGGCATCAAAACGTGAATTTGACGGCGCGCTCCTTCACCTACGTTGCCTACATTATTGAATGTTTTTGCCATTCTATCCATACCGACGCTCGTGTCATCATCCCAAAAATCCACCAACAATACGCCGCGATCCAGACGCAGCTGCTCCACGGCGGTCATAGTGTTTTTCATATCCGCCTGGCAGCGCGCTACTTTGGCGCGAATCTGCGCATTCATAAAGTTCGGGACGGCAATCGCCGCCAAGATCCCGATGATTGCAACAACAATAAGCAATTCAATTAGTGTAAAACCTGACTTTCTCATAACCTGAAACTCCTCTGAACTAATAATTTAGTATACAATTCGGTAAAGAATTACCGTTTATAAACCGAGAAAACTTGGATTGTTCAAGGATTTAACGAAGAGATCGCAAAACCAGAAAGGAACGATCCGAAAGTAAGGGAATGGTTGGTTTGCTTGAATCTACATCTTTTTCTCATGATCACACTGTTGAATATTTACCATTTGTTGGATTTGCAATAAAAAATATTGCAATAGAACCACTGAATTATAATTATATGTAATGAGACGCAAAAACCGAAGGGGGAAAGATCAACCGATCTTTCCCCCTTTTATTTGCTGTAAGAATGAAATTTGGAACAGCAGGTCTTAACGTCCTGTGGAAACCGTCTCCTGCACCGGACCGCCGCCTGACTTGAACATAATATCGCCTAAGCTGACAGTTCCATTCGACGTATCGTAGGGAATTCCATAGCGGACGCCGTTGGAACCGCCGTACATCGAATCCGCCGCGGGGCCGAATGCGTACATCATATAATCGCCTTCACCAAGGTAGCCGGCCTGGAATAAAGTACCGCCGTAATCAGGGCCGGGACTCTGGGGATCATTATCGGTGTAAAGATACACATCGTTTCCAGTAATTCCAAACCGTTCAGAATGTCCGCCTGAAGCAGCCTGCAATTGTTTTGGAACAAAAGGATCCTTGGCGATAGAGGACATGTAGGAAATGGGACTGGTCAGGGGCGCCAGGACATGAATCTGGCGGCGAGTGGCCTCCGGTTCATCTCCTACGCCATTGAACATATCCCTGATTCGTTCTCTTCCCCAATCCGTATCATCATCCCAGAAGTCCACCAGTAAAACGCCTTTATCCAACCGCAGCTGTTCGATCGCCGTGCTTGTGGAGCGCAGATCCGAATAAGCGCGGGCGACCTTGGCGCGTATTTGAGCATTCAAAAAGTTCGGGACGGCGATGGCCGCCAAGATTCCGATGATGGCTACGACAATCAATAATTCAATCAGAGTAAAGCCGCACTTCTTCATTTTCTACCTCCCCGATATGGGTTTAATTTAGAAATTATCTAAAAACCCTCTCATCATTTCTCTACATTCCATAAATCACATCAAAAAAAACAGTGTTAATACTCCCAAATTTATTATACTGTAATTTCAATCAATAAATGGCATCAATTTGCAAAAACCATCATACAGAATTATAGAATCCTCCTCAAGGCTCTCAAAGTAGAAATCAAATGAAAATCCATCCTGCGATGGAATATTTGTTATTATTCGAATTGTTCGGAATAGGGAGTTACGATGCGATAGGTGCGGCTCAAGAAGCGGATTTGTTCGAGAAACTCGGGGCGTTCGCCTTCATCAACCATCCGGCCGACGATGTGGTAAATCTTATGAAACGCCCATTGCCGGGCGATTTCATAAGTTCCATTGTCATGTTCGGGAACAGTGAGATCGAGAACAATCTCCTTTTGTTCATCAAACGCCTCGCCCACAAGCCGGAAGGTGAATTTTTTCTCATCCTGCAGGCGCCCCCAAATCCGAATTTCTCCTCTCAAATAGAGATGGGGGAGATGTTTTGGATAGACTTCGGTTTCGTCCACGCCTAAAAAATCGGCGGAGGTCTGCAGTAATATCGGATCTTCAATGTATCGATATAAGGATTGGATGACCGGCGGCAAATCGGATCGATCTTGTTCGAAAGCGACGAGCCCCCGATTTCGAAAAGCCAGCATGTCCAGAAGATAGCGATTGATTCTATCGCCGGAGCCCAGGCAGAAAATGGAAGTGCTGGGCCCTTGATGCCGGGTGAGATTGTTGATGATTTTACGGCTGTTTACGACTCCCACGGTAGGGCGGCCGTCGCTGACCAGAAATAGAGTCAAGGGCCGGGCCCGTTCCGTCCCTAACTGCACCAGCGGCTCCAGGGAAGTATAAATGTCGGTTTTTCCGGATGCTTCGAGAGGGCGAATGAACCGTTTGGCGGCTTCGCGATTATCCTCCGTAACGGGAGCAAGAGCGTCAGTGAATTTTCGAACCCGCTGCTTAAATCCGACAACATTAAAACGATCTTGAGGGCGCAGACGATAGATCAGTTTTTCCAATTCTTCGAGAATGACGCCCATGCGGCGCCTGCCCATGCTGGCGGACGCGTCCACGACAAACACCACGTCTTTGGGCAGCACCCGGAGCCGTTCGTCAGCAGCCGTCGGCCGAATTCGAATCATGAAATATCCGTCTCCGCCGATATGATGGTAAGTCTGCAAATCCACGCGCAAAAGGTCGTCCAGATTGACGAAGCGATCCTTCATTTCCTGCCTGGCTTCTTCCACGGATTGCAAATCCACCGGGGCGGGATTGGGATCCAGCAGATCCGGCGTGGGCAGCAGCTCCGTGACGGGAGGCAGTTCAATGGGCGGCTCCGAGATTTCCAGATCCGGGGAGGGAGGAGGAAGATGTTGATCCAGCACCATGGTGATCGATCGGGAGACGACCGGATCATCGCGCAGAGCCGGCTTCGGCAGGCCGGCGATCAATCGTCCCTGAGCGCCGCTGCCGCGCCCCGTAAGAGGAATGCGATTCGCGGTGATTTCATCCCGAATCGCCTCCCGCCCGGCTTCCTTTTCAAAATCGTTTACGGTTCGCCGGCTGAAGTCGGACGAAATCAATTGATTGGCTGTTTGATCCTGGCGGAAGACGTCTTCCGATTCTTCATCCTCCCAAGCCGGCAAAGCGTCTCTCGACGGCGTCGGCGCGGATAAATCGACATCGGGCTGCATGCTTTGGGAAGTCAGGCTGTTGAGAGACTCCATTTCCTGGCGAAGGAGGCGTTCGCGCTCCTGCTGCAGTTGGACGCTGGTGGGACGGGAAAGGAAATTGCGCGACTCCAATTTGGTTAACTGCACCTTAAACAGGGTTTCCACCGATCGCTCGACTTGACTGACATCGGCCACTTTCCATGAAATCGAAGCATAAAGAAATCCCAAGTGAGCAATGACGGAAAGGCAAAGGGATAGGAGGATCCAGCGATCCCAGGATCGCCGCCTGGATCGAATGATAACATCGGAAGGGAATTCGGAAGTCCGAGTAATCAACGTTTCGCTCACTCCGCTCTACACTTCTTGCATTAATTTTTCCGCTGCATCAATTTTTGGCGGAAGACTCATTGTTCGATGTCGTTGGCGCCGCCATTGTTTCAAAATCGGTTTTGGCCTTCTTCGCCCAAGATGAATCGGGGTAGCGCGTCTGCAGTTCATCCCAAAGCGTAAGGGCTTCCTTGTTTTCCTTGAGAATGTCGTGGCACTGGATGCTGCGATACAAAGCTTCAGGAGTCAACTGGGGATGATCGAAGATAATCGCTACGCGCAAAAACGATTCGAGCGCATCCCCGGTGCGGCCGAGACGCTGCAGCAGGCGGCCTCGATCCATAAACAAATTCGCTTCGAAAGCGTAATCCGGATTGCCCAGTTTTTGCATTTGATTCAAACTTTTCTCGTACCATTCCAAAGCCTGCTGTTCTTCGCCCAATTGCTCCAGCGCTTTGGCGCGGGTCCAATAAATTTCGGGGAGAAACAGACTTTCCGGATAATCCTTCAAGAAGGCGGCCGCATTATTCAAGGCGTCCTTCCAGCGGCCCAGGGCGATCAACTGGTTGCCGGCGGCAATCGAAGCTCGCTCGCAAATGGGAGCGTTCGATTCGAACAGAACCTGGATGCGCTGGGCGATTTCGAGCGCGTCTTCGTGCAATTCCCGCTCATCGGCGGTCACGACCATCCAAAACAGGATTTCGGCGGGAAGACGGGCGCCGCGATCCGTAAAGAGGATGGCGTAAAATCCTTCGAAGGCCACGCCGTAGTCTTTGCGATCATAATCGCAGAGCGCTTTTCGAAGTTGGACTTCATCCCGGTTCGGGAAGTCGGGATATCGCTCCAAAAGCGCCTCATAGGTTTCGGCGGCCTTTTGCTTGTCGTTTTGGATATCGAAAATATACGCCCGCCAGTACAGGGCCTCGGATTTGTGCTCGCCGCCGGAGAGATTTAAAATAGCGTTCAATGTCTCCAGGGCATTCTTATAATCTTTGATTTGATATTGGGCCAGCGCTTTCCGATAAAGAACGTCCGCCTTCGTCTTCAAATTCGGATAAGCGGCCAGCAGGCGATCCGCCGCTTTGATTGCGCTGTCAAACTCTTTATCGGCGAAACGAGAATGAACCGCCCACATGAGAGCCTCCTGCGCACGAGGCGACTGGGGGAAAACCTTATAAAACCGCTCGAACGAATCGCCGGCTTTTTTGTATTGCTGTGTGCGATAAAGAAGATCGGCCATGAGATACGTCGATTCTTCCGCATATTCACCGGACGGCGCCAATTGCAGGCACAACTGCAATTTTTGAATCGCTTCCTCGTAATTCTGGAGCTGCGCATAAGACTGGCCGACAAGAAAATGCACATTGGCGCCCATTTCGGAAGGAAGCCCCTGCCGCAGAAGATTTTCGCATTCCGCGATCGCCGCTTTGAAATCATTGGATAAATAATACGACCAGGCCAATTGATACCAGGCCCGTTCGCGATAATCGCCGGCGTGAGGATCGGCGATCACTTCGCGAAAATAGAGAATGGCTTCGTCATAGGATTTTTGCTGATAGGAGCAGGTTCCATTGAGAAACAGGATGCCGGCCAGAAGTTCCGGCGGCAGAGACTCGCGCTGCAAAGAATGCGCGATTTCCAACGCCCCTTCGTAATTTTTCCTCTGATATTCCGCCCAAGCGGCCCCGTAGCGCGCTTTGGCGGCGGCTTCGCCGGTCGGATGATCTTTCACATAGGCCATGTACGATTGAGAGGCCTCTTCGAAGCGATCCATCTGATATAACAATTGCGCCGAACGCAGCTGCGAATCGGCGATCAGATTGGATCCCTCCGGGATCGAATAGTTGGAGGGATTCTTCCAAAGCGCGTCAAAATAAGCGATGGCCTCTTCCCGTTTTCCTTTGCGAACGAGGACTTCGCCAAGCAGAAATGTGGAGAAAGCCGTAAATTGGCCTTTGGGATACGTGGAAAGAATCTGCCGGTAGCGCGCCAGAGCCTCATCATCCTGGCCGAGGGCTTCATGGCAGCGGGCGGCGTAAAACAGGGCGGTTTCCAGCAGAACGGGATCCTGGCTTTCCCGAATCACGCGCTGTAAAGGCTCTAAGCCTTTTGACGCTTCGTCAAGTTTATAAGAGATTTCGCCATAGCGAAGCGAGACTTCCAAAATGCGCTTTCCCTTGGGAAACAAGCGAAGCCATTCCTGAAACGCGGCGCGCGCCTGAAGGAAGGCGATTTTAGCCGGAACGGAATCCTGCTTCAATTTTTTGGCCGCCAATTGATAATACGACTCGCCCTGACGAAACAGGGCCAATTCACGCAAGGGGCTTGCAGGATCATTCTCCAAAAATTGGCTGTATTGTTCGGCGGCGTTTTCATACATGCCCCGTTGAAAGAGGCCGTCCGCGAAATCGAGATCTTTATTTCCCTGGGAAGCCGGTGCGGAAGACTCCTGCGCCGCCGCCGGCCGGGAAATTCCAACGACGCCAGTTCCTCCCAATAGAATCAACAGACATCCGATCCCGGAGAGGCGGATAATGCGTTTCATAGGCTGCATCAATATCCATTCCATTTTTAATTCTCGCAGTCGATCCTCATCCGGAGGCCGTCTCCTCGGGAGGCAATGCGGCGAATGAGACGTTCCAAACGCCTGATTTGGCGCAAATATCGAGAATGTCGATCGCATACTCCAGGGCGGCCTGCCGATCTCCTCTTATAATAACGGATTGATCGGGATATTGTTTCGCTATTCGAGCCAGAAGAAGCCGCAATTGATCCAACGTCACATTGCGCTGATTGATCACTAAAGTACCGTCGGATCGCAGATTGACGATTAATTCCCCTAAATTCCGTTTGGGCGTCTCAGCCGATTCCGCCGTAGGCACAGTAATCGACAATTCGTTCTCCAAACGGGCGAACACGGACGTCGTGATGAAAAAGATCAAAAGAAGAAACACGATGTCGATCATCGGCGTCATGGGGATGACGGGTTCTTCATTGGTTGAACGAGAGAGAAAATTCATCGTTTTTTTCCACTCGAAATTTTTTTTATTGTTCCCTTATGCATGAGGCGAACCGGCTGACTGAGATTCTTTGGATAGAGATCTGCGCTTGGAGCGGCGGCTCGGCTTGGGGTGCGTTTCTACACTGACCATCTGGTCGGAAATTTCGACCGCTATTTCCTCCATCTCGCCGATGGAGGATTGCAGTTTCCCGCGAAAATAGAAAAAGAATCCCATGCAGGGAATGGCGACAATCAAGCCGGCCGCCGTGGTCACCAAGGCTTGAGCCACGGCGCTCGCTAATGCGACCGGTTTAACGGCGCTGATATCGAACGCAATGAAGTTGAAAGCGCGAATCATGCCCAGCACGGTTCCCAAAATGCCCAGCATGGGAGAGACCGTGGCGATATCGGACAAATAACGGACTTTTCGCATCAGGGATTCCGCCTCCCGGCGGCCGACCGCCTCCATGGCCGCCGCCGCCGATAAGGGATCTTCCGCACCGCGCGAAATGCCGGTCAAAATCACTTTCGAAAACATTCCTTTAGAGCGTCGGCAGAGTCGAGCGATGTCTTCGTATCGTTGATCGCGGAGATAATGGCGTATCTGCATCACCCGATCGCGGGGAACAAGGTTGCGCTGCGTCAGAGTGATCATGAAATAAAAGACCAGCGCCAGCGCCAAGACGGATAGGGCCGCTAAAACAATCATGACCCACCCGCCCGCTTTCAGCAGGTCGTATAGGGTCATGCCTTCCTGTTGGCCGAAAGCCGCGATTTCCTCGGTCGCCGATTCAATGACCGGCGAGGGAGTTAGGGGCTGCGACATGGCGGGGATGACGATATAAAAAGCCCCCATCGCCATGCAAATCCCTATCCAAAAAAGGA
Source organism: Candidatus Omnitrophota bacterium (assembly GCA_016934335.1). Classification (GTDB taxonomy): domain Bacteria; phylum Hinthialibacterota; class Hinthialibacteria; order Hinthialibacterales; family Hinthialibacteraceae; genus JAFGTC01. The sequence goes on from JAFGTC010000206.1 coordinate 7,746, forward strand.
ACATTGTCCATTGCTTATTCTTGAGCATAGATCGAATTCCTCCGCATCTGTCATTCAGGATTCCTTACCCTGGACGCGTACGATTATAATGGTTGATACTAATATAAACGATTGGGCAGTACAACGTCGACTCCCCATGCCCATCACCCCCGTATTTGACGAAGATTTCATAATAACTATTCAATTCGTTTCCAATCGCATTAACGGGGTGGATATTCAAGCGATCCCCCTCCTCGATGGGAGGCGGTGCGCCGCCGCATTGCCTAAGAACATCCGGAGACATACAATGATGTTGGATCGGGATAATTCCATTCCAGCGGGAAA
>JAFGTC010000026.1 GCA_016934335.1 Candidatus Omnitrophota bacterium
CCCGAATCCATCGCCTTGAAGGAGAATTCGCCGATCATGATCGGTTTGCCGGTGATGGCGTGAATTTCCTCCAGAACGCCGGCGGGCGGGCGGGGATTGTAGGAATTATATGAGAGAATGTCGACGAAATCCTTCATGCCCTGCAAGACCGGTTTGGGCGCGTAGCCGGCGAATCGGCAGCCGAGAATCAGATGATTGGGATCGTATTTCCGAATGGCTTCCTGGCAGACTTGAAAATAGCGATGGGCGATTTGTTCTTGAAAATCGGCTTCATCCTGTCTGCGGGCTTGAGTATCGGACGATTTGTCCATTTCGCCGATGGATTCAAACGATTCGGCGTTCGATCGCCAGGCTTGGTTGAACGATTCGATGGCTTTGTGACGCTGAGTCAAAAACTGAACGGCGTTTTGGAAGCCGGGCGATTCGGCGTCCATTTTTAAGTAGGAGAATAAAAGCGAATCGTCGGATCGCCAATCCGGCCCCCAGCGTAGTTCATTATCCGTGAAATAGCCGATGAGGTAGATGTCGTCGGCGCGCTTGCTGCATTGGGTTAGCGCGATGCGCCGGGCTTCGCGCTCAAACTCGCTGGAGAACACATCGGGGAAAATGCCTCTCTGCCAATCTCCTCCCGCGGAGACGGCGATGTTGAGGATCAGGGTGTAGGGAATGTCTTGCCGGCGCATGATATCATTCGACCACGCTCCGATAGTGTTGAATCCCCAGCGGCGCAGCCGGGCTGCGGCTTCCTCCGCCCAGGCCGTCTGGCTTCCGTATTTCTCCTGCGTGGAGCGCCCGTAAGGGCTGTATCCCAAGGAGGGCGCATTATCCGCCGTATAGGAAATGTGATTGACGCCTTTGGAAATGAATGCTTTTCCCGCGGGATCGATCAACCACCAGACGCCGTCGATCTTTTGCGTATAAAAAAACATCTTGGGCTCGGCGGAGAGTTCCATCCATCCGCCGAAGGCGTCGTGATTATTCACCGCCTCTTCGCCGGGGAAAGCGGCGGGGGCGCTGAGCAGGATGAGCGAAATCAGAATTCCTTGTTTCATCATGATTCTCCCTGAATTCTAGTTCTCCGGTTCTTTCGGCGTTACGCGAAAAATGGAAACGATCTCATCATCATACAGGACGGGAAACCATTCCCGGAAGCGGACTAGACGCTGTGGATTGTTGATTTTTCGACTGCAAAGAAGGTATTGGATGGAAAATTGATCGGCGGCTTGAAGAATCTCATGCTGATCGGCGCGGTAAAGAATTTCGTCGCGGATTATTTGACGGGATTCGAGGTCGGCGCGGGTGTTGGCGTGCGAGGGGAACGTAGCCAGGCATTTGCGCCCGGTTTGCACGCCGACGACAAAGAAACTGGTCGAGTCGTTCGGGGAGCAAATAGTTTCGTGGACGCTTGTATTTTCTCGGATGTATCGCACGGCGCCTTTCCATTCGATCTGCTCCCGGTAGGGCCATAGAAAAAGTTTGCTGTGTTCGGGAATCTCTTTCAAACAGGCGAACAGGCTGGCGCCGGCGGCGAAAATCACAAGGCCGCTCAGACACCATCGAAGCGCGCGCCGCTGCAGCGAGAATATCCCGGCTGATCCTATGGCGAAAAACAGACTTGCGCATATCTGGCTGTACATTTGAAACTCGTGGGGAACCAGAATGGGGATGTATTCGGATAGGGTCATATATACGCCGGGCTGATAGGTTTTCATGAAAGCGAGGTAATAGACGGGAACTTGACCCGCTAATGAAACCAGAAAAAGCGACAGCAGAAATCCATAGAGAGATTCCCGCCTGCGTTTATAGGCCAGCAAAATTCCCCAAAAAGCGGGAAGCAGCAGGGGGATGGAGCGTAAAACGCTTTTCCCCGGCAAGACGAACTCGAGGTGATAAAGCGCAGGCGCCGTATAGCGCACCGGTTCAGTGTTTTGCGCCGGCTGCAGCACATTCGATATCCAATAGGGAGAAGAAACTAACAGCGCAATCAGGAAAAGCCATACGGCGTTGATGATTGTTTTTTTTCGAAAAGAATCGAGTTGGATCCGCAGGCATCCGTGCAGGAAAAGGGCGCCGGTCAAAATGAGAAAGGTAGGGGGATGGAACAGGCCCATCAAACCCGCTCCCAATCCAAATAGAGTAATGATATTTTTCGATTCGCTTTCGATGTGGAAGACATAGAAAGCCATAAAAATGATGGATAATACCGTTGCATGGGCCATGACGGTCGGCGATAAAAGAACATATGTGACAAACCAGGGCAGGGCGGAAAGCGAAAGCGTCGCCAGAAACGCCGCATGGGGATTTCGGCCGCTGCATCGGTAGGCCAAAACATAAAAAGCGGCGATCGCCAGCCCATTGAACGCCGCGGCGGAAAGGGCGTAGGTTTGAATTAAATCGGCGTTCAACAACTTGGATAAAGCGGCCAATATGGCGGCGTGCGTGGGCGGATACCAGCTTTGGCAGCCTGCGAATACGGGATCGGCCAGGATCTCGCCGCCCTCCAAGAGATGGCGGGCGTTAATGGCGTCGCGCAACGCGTCCCAAGTCGTGTATCGATAGTGAATCCATTTGGGCGCGGCGTAGAATCCATAAAATCCTATTAATAGAAGCATTAAAATAAGCGGATAAAAAAGCTTGGGATTTCGCCCATTCCGAATTAGAGAATTAAATTTGAAGTTGAATGTTTTATCTTTCACGCTTTCGCCTTATTTCGCATCGTTGATTTTCTATCTTCTTCCATCGTATAGCCTTAGAGTCGTTTTGGGAATATGGAATTTTTCCATAACGATGGGAATTATAAAATATTGAATTATTGTGTTTGTTAGAGATTGTGCATATTAGGGATCATCCGCTGCGCGGGCGAACTGGGTATCATTGTTAGGATCAAATATTTCAATTAACATTGTGTCTCGAATGAATTATTTTGTTCAGCCTCATTTTAATCATTCCAGTTGGGAGAAATCTACGATGGAGAAGAAAGGCTTTACTTTAATTGAGTTGTTGATCGTTGTCGCGATTATCGGCATATTGGCGGCGATTGCTGTTCCTAATTTTCTGAATGCTCAAATGCGCGCGAAAATTGCCCGCGCTCAGGCGGATATGCGCAGCGTTATGACGGCCATTGAACAGAACCGGATCGATCGAGGCGTGCTCCTGGTCGATTTTTGGGATGACGATACGGCGGAAGGCATCAAAAGGATGAAAGAAATTTTTATGGGAATCGGCGGAGCCGCCCAAAACGACCGGGGCGGGATGGCGGGTTTATTCGCTCCCTTGACCTCGCCGGTTGCGTATATGTCTTCGATTCCACTGGATCCCTTTTTTGCGCCTACCTCCAGATCGGATACCAATAGCAATTTAATTTCGCAAGATTTAGTGCCCCCATATACCTACATGTACGCTGATGAAGATCCCGCGATTCCCGGCGGAGACATCGGATTATCCTTTTTCTACCCATCCAATGAAGATTTATTAAGCCAAGTCGGTCTGCGATCTTTGAAATCGGGCAGTTATGTCCTGTTGGGCGCGGGGCCGGATGGGAAGCGGGGCGCTTACAACAATGCATTAGGGATGGGATTCCCGTATGATTCCTCCAATGGGCTGACCAGCAACGGCGACATCGTCATGATGAATTGACGGCGGGGAACATCTCGTTTTGGATGCAAAATGGATCGGCGCATGAGATCGACTGCGATTTCATGCGCCGTTTTTCGTTTTTCTTTGAATCAAGAATTTTGGATGGATTCTTTCTCGAGAACGAACAAGGCTGAATCGGCGAGCAGGTTGGGAAAGAGCGAGATGGATTTTCCTCTGCGAAAATAATGGGCCTGATCGATGGCGTAATGCTTGTGTTCGCAAAAGCGTATAAAGTCGTTGATGGTAAGAAACTGGATGTTGGGGCCTTCATACCATTCGAAAGGCAGCGTGTCGGTGACCGGCGATCGGCCCATCAGCAGCTGCCATCTCGCCGACCAAATGCCGAAATTGGGAAAACTGACGATGCACTTGCGGCCCACGCGCAGCATTTCCTGAAACACCAGCGCCGGTTTGCGCACTTCCTGCAGGGTTTCGCTGAGTATGACGTAATCGAACGAGTTGTCGGGAAAATCGGCTAAGCCTACGTCGATGTCTCCGTGATGCACTGACAGGCCTTTGCTTACGCAGGCGTAGACTTTGTCTTCTGAAACTTCGACGCCGGCGCAGTCCGCATGGCGCTTTTCGTGAAGCATCTTCAGAAGATTGCCTTCTCCGCAGCCTAAATCGAGCACGCGGCTATTCTCCTCTACGAGGCCGCAGATGATGTCGAATTCGTAGCGATGTTCCCGGATTGGTTGTTCCTGAATTGGTTTAGGCGGCATTTGATTGTACTTCCTCTGAAACATGATGGAGAAAATCGCGGATGAGCCGGATTTGCTGCGGATTATCAAGGAGGAACGAGTCGTGTCCGTATTCCGACTTGATTTCACAGTAACTGACGGATAGGCCGTTCTGCTTGAGGGCTTTGACGATTTCGCGCGATTGGTAGGGCGGGTAGAGCCAATCGCTGCTGAACGAGAGAACTAAAAATCGGGCTTTGACATGGCGCAGCCCCTGAGCGAGAGTGTCGCTTTTTCCCTTCAAATCAAAATAATCCAGAGCCTTGGATATATACAAATAACTGTTGGCGTCGAAGCGCTGAGTAAAGGCGTTTCCCTGATAGTGCAAGTAACTTTCCACTTGAAAATCGGTGAGCAGATCGAAACTGACCACTTCGCGGTCTTGCAGACGCCGCCCGAATTTCTCGTGCATCGCCTGATCGCTCAAGTAACTGATATGGCCGACCATGCGCGCCACCGCCAGGCCTCGCGCCGGCGGCTCCGAATCGTAATAGTCGCCCTGCTTCCAGTTGGGATCGGCGATGATGGACTGCCGGGCGACTTCGTTCAAGGCGATATTTTGGGCGGAATGGTTGGCGGTCGTTGCGACGGGGATGGCGGCGGCGATCATGTCTGGATAGGAGACCGCCCATTCCAGGGCTTGCATGCCGCCCATCGATCCGCCCGCTACGGCGAGCAGTTTCTTGATCCCCAGGTGTTCGATCAGTCCTTTCTGGGCTTTTACCATATCGTGGATGGTGATGAAGGGAAACGAGAGGGCGTAAGGTTTGCCGGTTCTTGGATCGATGGATGCCGGGCCGGTCGATCCCCGGCAGCCGCCGATACAGTTGGAGCAGATAATGAAATATTTGTCAGTATCAAACGCTTTGCCCGGCCCGATGTAGAGATCCCACCAACCCGGTTTACGGTCGTCGGGGGTGTAAAAGCCGGCGGCGTGGTGATCGCCGGATAGAGCGTGTAAAATCAGAATGGCGTTGTCTTTTTTGGCATTGAGCCGGCCGTAGGTTTCGTAAGCCAGTGTGATCGGCCCCAATTTTTCTCCGTTATCGAGCACCAGCTCGTTGGGGGGAGAAAATAAGGCGACGAATTGCTCGGCCACAATCCCGACGGATTTATTTGGATCAATGTCAGCCATAGTAATGTTTGTTCACTTCCTTGATGAATCAGGTTTGCGATAAAGCCTGATCCAGATCTTCAATGATATCGTCGGCGTTTTCGAGTCCAATGGAGAGCCGGACGAAATCGGGCGTGACGCCCGTTGCAATCTGTTCTTCTTCGGTCAGTTGCTGGTGCGTCGTGCTGGCGGGGTGGATGATCAGCGATTTGGCGTCGCCGATATTGGCCAAATGGGAGAAAAGTTTGACGCTCTCGATGAGTTTCTTACCCGCTTCCAAACCGCCTTTGACGCCGAAGCCGAGCAGCGCGCCGAAGTGATTTCTGTAATGATATCTTTTCGCCGTTTCATAAGAAGGATGATCGGGCAGACCGGGATAATTGACCCAGGAGACTTTAGGGTGGGATTGGAGAAATTCCGCCGTCTTTAGAGCGTTTTGGCTGTGGCGCTCCATGCGAAGGTGAAGAGTTTCAAGGCCTTGCAGGAACAGGAAGGCGTTGAAGGGCGACATGGCGGGGCCGATGTCGCGCAGCAGCTGCAGGCGGGCCTTGAACGCAAAGGCGACGTTCCCCATCCCCGCAAAATCTTGGAAAGTCTCCCAAATTTTCAGGCCGTGATAGCTGGGGTCGGGTTCGGTGAAATTGGGGAATTTGCCGCTTCCCCAGTCGAATTTTCCTGAATCGATGATGGCGCCGCCGATGGAGGTTCCATGACCGCCGATGAATTTGGTGGTGGAGTGCATGACGACGTCGGCGCCGTGATCGATGGGGCGGACCAGGTAGGGCGTGCAGGCGGTGTTGTCGATGATCAGAGGAATTTTGTTTTCATGGGCGATATCGGCGACCGCCTGGATATCCAATGTATTCAGTTTTGGATTGCCCAGAGTTTCCGCAAAAATCGCCTTGGTTTTCGGGGTGACGGCTTTTTTGAAATTTTCAACGCTATCCGGATCGACGAATTTGACGTCGACGCCCATTTTGGGCAGCGTGTAATGAAACAAATTGTAGGTGCCGCCGTAGAGGCTGGCCGAAGAAACGATTTCATCGCCTTTTTCGGCGATATTTAAAATGCTGAGCGAGCAGGCCGCCTGACCCGAACTTACTGCTAATCCCGCCGATCCGCCCTCCAACATGGCGACGCGCTTTTCCAACACTTCGGTGGTTGGATTCATAATGCGCGTGTATATGTTGCCTAACTCTTTCAAAGCAAATAAGTTGGCGGCATGTTCGGCGCTGTCGAAGACATAGGAGGTCGTTTGATAGATCGGAACGGCGCGGGCGTTCGTTGCAGGATCGGGAACCTGTCCCCCATGAAGCGCAAGACTTTCAAATCGCAGCGGGTGATCGGCCATTTTGATTTGCTCCTTTAAGATATCTGTCATTAAAATATAAAAATAGGGGCATTATTGTATATGATAGCAGTAGAATTTAGTTTCATCGTTTGAAATATCGAAGTAAATTCACTCAATAGGCCTGCAGATTCCGCTGGATGAAATATCCTGGGATGGGAAGACGATAAAGCGGGACGCCTTTTCGTTTTTCAATTGAAAGCATCGGCGCAGTCATTTTGGCTCGTTTTTCCATGGAAAGGAAGCGGACTCATCGGGATGATTGAGATTTCGCTCGGAAGAAATGCAATTCTCCATAGTTGAATCTTTCCTCGTCTATAATGAAGAGGCATACCAAAGGATTCAGCATAGTTCATCGATTAAAATTGGATATATTAAAAAA
>JAFGTC010000207.1 GCA_016934335.1 Candidatus Omnitrophota bacterium
ATCGATTTCATGGCGTCCTTCGCGGAATTGGCGGGGCAGAAACTGGGCGATGACGACGCGCCCGACAGTTTCAACATCCTGCCAGCGCTATTGGGAAAATCCCATCAAGGCCGCGATCACCTGGTGGAGCATGCCAGGGTGCTTTCCATCATTCAGAGAGACTGGAAATACATCGAACCGGGCAAAGGCCCCAAAATCAGCCAAAACACGAATATTGAGCTGGGCATCGATCAAAATCCACAGTTGTATAATCTCAAGACGGATTTGGCCGAAACGCAAAACCTGGCCGAGGCCCATCCGGCTAAATTGGAGGAACTTTCCACTCTGTTAGGAAGAATAAAAAAAGAGGGGCGATCGCGGCGATAAACGCGATGCAGTCGGGGGCGCATACAAGAGTCTGCTCCCCCGATTTTTTTCAATCACGCTCAAATCAACGCACACATACTCATAACTTATCAAAATTCAATCTTCTGAATTCAGGTGTAGCCTTGTTTTAATCGGAATCGCGGCTGAGCGCGTCTATCAGCATCAACAGATCGTTTTGATCAATGACGAGCGATCGGGTTCGAGAGAGATTGGAGCGGAATTGAACGCCGGTCGCCGGCTTCCACCAATCCTGGCTGAATGCGAAAACATCCATCACATCGACTCGGCCGTCCAGGTTGACATCGCCGTTCAACGGGGCCGGCGTGGGCGTTCTTTCCGCCTTGGCCGTGGGCGTATCGGTCGGAGTGGAAGTGTAAGTCGGAGTCGATCCGAGAGGAGGCGTATCGGTCGGCGTAGGAGTGTATGTCGCTGTCAGGGTGGGAGACGGCGTAAAAGTGGGCGACGGCGTTGGGGTTGGCAATGAATCGATCTCATCGACTGATATAGTGAAGGAGCGATCGAAAGAACTGAAATTTGTGATTTCGATGAAATAGCGCGTTGATTCGAGGGGGACGTCTCCGCCGTCGCCTAATGTGACGGACGCGGAGAGCGCATTTTCTGAAAAAGAATAGACAATAAAATTATTCGGGCTGTCTTCGCGGCTGATTCGAATGCGGAAGTCGGTTTTCGTGGTAAATTCGACGGTAATTTCGAGAGCGGATTCATCGCCTCCGGGAACCAGGAGAAAATTGGGAGCGATGGAGGATCTGGCGGCGGCGCCTGCGGCGAAGGAATTGATTGCGAGAAGGCGGAGAGCGTTCACATTCTGTTCGTCCGACGAAAGAGACTGGGCGGAGACATTAAAGTCGACGCCGGAGACGGCGCGATTTCTTTTGACGGCTACGATCGAGGAGACGCTGCGGCCTTCGTAGGTTTGATCGTTGTCATTGTAATATTCGGATTCGACCGGACGCTGGAACGAGAGATCCTGCAACGTTTCCGAGTATCGCCCCACGCTGGAAGCGCCGGTGAAGGAACGATCGATCGATTCCACCATGACTTCGTAATCGCCCGGCGGCAGCCCTTTCAATTCATACGTACCTTTCCCAGACTCCCATGTTCCGGTGACCGTGGAGGAGACTTGGGCGACGGGATCATCGACGCTGCGCGCGATGACATTGACGCCGGGCAAATCAATTCCGCTGCGCTGGACGGTTCCTTTAATGGAGCCGGTGGATGTCTGGTAGAAAAGAGTCGGATAGAGGTTGGAAATCGACAATTCATCATCGAAAGTCAATTCATTGCGAGTATCTTCCCCGAAGGTTGTCGAAGGGAACATGATGGGTACGTACTTGTTGTCGCTGTCGACATTGTTGTAGGCCAGTTCGCGCAACTGCTGACTATGATCCAACCCAGCGATGTGACCGATTTCATGGAGCAGAGTGGAGGTGATTTCATCTTCGGATTGATTTTCCACGCGAATGAAATAGCCGTTGAAAATCGCATTCGCGGCGACCAGATTATCCCCGGATGAATAGACGGTGGCAAAACCGAGGATCTGCTTTTTCGCGCCCACTCCCATCAACGAATCGATAATTTCGCCGTCGTCGTCATAAATGATGGGGATCTTGCCCGACGGGAGGCTATTGATGGACTGGGGATAATTATCGGCGGTGACGTCCACCGAGATCGTATTGGGATCGCGGCTGAACCGGATGGTCTTCGTGGAGACATCGTTCCACAAATCAAAAGCGTCGGAGATTAAGTTGGCCGTTTTGTATGCGCTGTATTTCCCGAGTCCGCCTTGGTCGAGAATATAAACCAGAGAACGATTGTTTTCGGGCCATAAGACAGAGGTTCCATTGTTCACTGAAAGCGGTCCGCCCGCTCGAGACGGTAATGTCAGCCATAAAACCGCATTGAATAAACAGCACCATCGAAACCAACATCCCGCCTTTTTCATTCGCTCGCTTCCTTTGACTGCCATCGATGCCTGCCCATTCCGAGGATATCTTACTGCGAATAGTAAGCCTCTTCCGAACGGTTAATCAAGGGAGTGATTTCTAAATCCTTGACTACATCCACGCCGAAATAAGGGATGTTGACCGGCATGGGCGCTGCGGGGATTCCCTGGATGACGCGCAGGCCGACGCCCGACACGCCATACATGGGAATGTATCGCGTCGATTGGCCGCCGGCGTGAATCCCGCCGAAGCCGTCCATGATAAATAGACCGATCCGCCGTCCTGTTACGGTTATAGTCTCGCCTTGTTCGTCTACACCATAAAGGGGCGAATCGCTGATTTCAATCTCGAAATCCCGGGCGATATCGAAGCCGAAGCCATACGATTGAAGACCGAAGGGATTTAATGATTGGATGTAGGATTGGATTTCATCGGTCAACTCCACGTCGAGAAAGGGCGCAAAAAAGAGAATCCCATCCCCGCGCAAGACGCTCAGACCAATCAATTCGCCGCCCGACGGATCGGGGAGCCATTCCATATCAGAATAAAAAATCGAGGAATCGGCGCTGATCACCGGCAGATTCTGCGTGTTTACCAGAGGCGCATCGCCGATGCGGGCGATGACGCCGAGACGGTCGAGAATATAGGCGCCGCGGCCGATCAGATCCGCGCTATGGAGGCTGTTGCCGAGGTCTACTTGTCTGCCGCGATAGATTTCGAGATCTACGGCGGTCGATTCGGGATTCCAACCGGAAGGCGGCGAATTTTCGTCCAACGATTCGAGCGCGTCTCCTTCCGCATAGATGCGGCCGGAGCGATTCAAAACATAGAAGCCGTTGTTGCCGGCCGGTTCGATATCCACTAACGGAGCATTAAAAATGGTCTTTCCATCGACAGCATGCTTTTGAATGGAGATCCAGTCTCCGGAAAATCGGTTGAATGAATAGTTATTTGATGGATCGTTGTCGGCGTCGATTCCGCCTTGATTGACGCCGCCGACGGCGCCGAGCCGACCCATGACGGGAGGGAGATTGTCAACATTGCCGCCCAGGAGAAAATAGACGCCCTCCGAACCATTACGAGCCGAGCCGATTTCTCCCGTAAATTCCATATCCTTGGCGATGGGATAAAATCCGGAATCCAATATAAGAAGCGGAGATAATGCGGCGGCGTCGACGATGCCGTCAAGGGTTGAATCTTCTATGATTTCTCCGCCGATTCTGGAAACGCCGATGTCGAAATTGTCGACCGCCTTCCCCCGCGGATAAACGCCGCCGATCTCGTCGAGAACAACCAGTCCCAAGTCCGGGTTGACCAGGACGGCGGTAGGCGTCGGTCGGGGCGGGCTCGATGTAGGAGAGGGAGTCGGGGAAGCGGTCGGGGGGGGAGCGAGAACAATGGAAGATTGGATTTCAAATGTCAATTCCTGATTTGTAAGGCTGCGAATATCGATAAAATAGCGATCTTCCAGCAGGGGTAAATCGCCGCCGTCAGCCACTCGAACCGTGGCGGCGCCGTTTTGGCTGACGGCCAGGGGATCGCTGGAATAAGGCACCCGCTGATTCCGGCTGACATGGAGTTCGAATGCGGCGGCGGGATCATCCGAAAACGCTTCGATTTTGACGGCGCCTTCATCCCCGCCGGCGACAAGCAGAAATTGATAAAACAATTGGCCATATGCGGGAAGCGACCCGATCTCAGGTTGGTTATAGGCTAGTAGAACAGATTGGGCTTCATCATCCGGAGAGTTAAACGATGAGACGGCGATCTCGATATCTTCAACGGCTTCGCCGGCGGAAACGGATACAGCCGTCCAGGCGCTGCGCGAACGGCAGGAAGGATCGGCGCAATAAAATTGCATGGGAGGGGGATTCACGAAGGACAGGTCGAACCCATAATAGGAATATTGACCGACGGCGGAGGCGCCGGTGTAAGCGGGATCGATCGGTTCGGCAGCGATTCGGTACGAACCGGCCGGCAAGCCTTGGAACTCAAAATCGCCGCCATAATTGGAATACGTTCCGGAAACCGTGGAATAAACATGATCGGTCGCCGAACCGATTCGGCGCGCAACGATATTCACGCCGGGCAACTCATTCGAACCTCGAACGACAACGCCCCGAATCGAGCCGGTTTGAGATAGGAATTCGGGATTTGGATAAAGCGCCGATAAAGAAAGGGCGTCTTCTCGGGTGATTTGAATGTGAAAAGAGTCGTCGTCGGACGCCGTGGGAAGCATAATCGGGACGAAGACGTCATCCCAACCGACTCCGTTCTCAGCCAGATGACGGAATAATTGGGAATGATCGAGACCGGCAAAATGTCCCAGTTCATGCAGGACGGTAGAAAAAACCGCATCGGCGCTTAAGTCGTAGCGTTGGATGATATGGCCGTTCAGCAAAACATAAGAGGAAACAATTCGATTTCGATCCAGGGTCGATCCGCTGAATCCCAGGTAATAATCTTCGGCGCCGCGGCCGTACAAAGATTGGACAATGGCGCCGTCGTGATCAAAAATGATGGGATTCATGCCTTCCTGATCACTATTCAAATAATAATACGAATTGAATGAATCCACATCATCGGGCAGATCGGCGCCGCGCTGGAATCGAATGGATGCGCTGGAAACAGATTGCCAGGCGGAAAAGGAGGATTCAATCAAACGGGCGGCCTCCTCTTGAGAGAACGGCCCCAAATCGCCCGGATCGACATGATATTCAATAGGAACTTGATTTTCCGGCCAAAGAACCGGTTGGCCGTCTTCTACAAAGAGCGGCCCGCCGCCCTGAACCGAATTCTGCGATGACAGGCACAGAAAAAATAAAAACAGGAATTGGTATAGATGGAATTTTCGATTCATAAAAGCGCCATTTTCTTTTTTGCTATTTTCTTTTTTTAGAGGCACCATCGGTTTTATTATACAATATTGCCGCCAAAGGGACTTTTACCTGTAATAGTTAAATGAACCAAGGCGAAGCGGCTTCATAAACTATCGATTTTATGGTTTATTGTGTTAGGAGAAATGATTATGCACAAAAAAGCAACATTCGGATTCACCTTGATTGAACTGTTGATTGTCGTCGCCATTATCGGCATTCTTGCGGCGATCGCCGTACCCAACTTTCTGAATGCGCAGCTTCGGGCCAGAGTGGCGCGAACCAACGCTGATCTGAAAGCATTGGGAACCGCGCTTGACACTTATTTACTTGATAACAACAATCACCCCAACAATTACTCGCATCTTACAGTGGATCTGATCAGTTTGACAACACCGGTTTCGTATATTTCCAGCGTTGATTTTCGGGATATATTCAAAGCGGAGCAAGGAAATACAGGAAACAACAAAGAAAGTTATTTGTATTTCAATTATTTGTATACCGCGAATCCCCCGTCCGGTTGGAATACATGGATGAATAACATCGGCGGCCAAGATCTCAGCACGAAGGGGTATTGTCTGGCCAGCTGGGGCCCGGATCGAACGCAAAACGCGATCGAGTGGGTTTATATTCAAACCGGGCGGAATACAGGCGATCATGGACACAGCCGCATCTACGCGCCCAGCAATGGGCTGATCAGTGCTGGCGACATCGGCCGCTGGGGAGGAAATGTACCTGGCGTGCCCATCGTCGCCGGCGGATAAGATTCAGAACAAGATTCTGAGGATCAATTGAAATGAAAGCAGCGTTGTTGACGGCGCCGCAAACATTCCAGATCGAATCGATCCCCCCGCCGCAACCGAAAGAGGGAGAAGTGATTGTGCGGGTGAAGCGCGCCGGCGTCTGCGGTTCGGATATTCATTTCTACGAAGCGGGGCGGATCGGCGAAACGGTCCTTACCGATCCGTTTCTGATGGGACATGAGTTCAGCGGCGTTATAGAAGACGCCTGCGGCGTTTCCGGCGCGCCGCAAGAGGGAGCGCGCGTCGCCGTCGATCCGGCGGTGCATTGCGGGGTTTGTCCTTTCTGCCTCGCGGGCCGCCCCAATATCTGTCCCGACGTGAAGTTCACCGGATTCCCGCCTTATTCAGGCGCGTTCGCCGAATACATCTCCATCCCGGTTCAGAACGTCTATCCCATGCCGGACGAAATCTCTGACGATTGCGGGCCGCTTTTGGAGACGTTGGCGGTCGCCGTCCATACTTTGGAACTGATGGGCGACGTCCAGGGCAAGAACTGCGCCGTCCTTGGCGCCGGGCCGGTGGGCATGTTGACGATGTTGACGCTGCGCCATTATGGAGCGAATGTACGCTTTCTGACGGAACCGGTGAAAGACCGCCGAGAGAAAGCCATGCAGTTGGGATGCGAATTCGCATTTGATCCCGCGCAAACGGACGAGATCGAAGATCACTCCAAAAGAACCACGAATTATGGGCCGGACATCATTTTTGAAACGGCCGGAGAACCCGAATCGTATCAGGCGGCGCTGGAATGGGTGCGGCCAGGCGGGACGGTCTGCATCATCGGGATCTATCCGCAAGGCGCCATGCCGCTCGATTTTACAGCCGCGCGAAGAAAGGAAGCGGTAATCCAATTAGTGCGGCGCTCGCTTCCTCATAACTATCCGGAGGCGATTCGGCTGGCGGCGGAGGGCGCAATCGACCTGCCGCCTCTCGCCACTCATAATTTCCCTCTTGAACGAATCGGCGACGCGTTTTCTACGGCGCATCATAAAACAGACGGCGTCATCAAAGCGTTGGTAAGCCCGTAAGCCGTTTTTATAGCAGTAAAATCCTTTTTTCCTTGAGATGCGCAGCCCAAATCCATTCACTGGCAGATAGAGTATGAGCGATTCTTTCCCTTCCCCTATCCGTGGCTTTCTTATTGATTTAGACGGCGTCATCTATATTGATGACGATGTGATCCCCGGGGCCGCCGAATCAATTCAGTATTTGAAAGAGAATCACATTCCCTGCCGTTTTTTAACCAATACCACCATTCAGTCGCTGGGAAACCTCTATAAAAAGGTTCAACGCCTGCATCTACCCATCGAAAAAGACGAGATCATCAGTCCGCCGGCCGCCGCCGTGCGATATTTGCGCAAGCAAAAGAATCCATCTTGTCATTTGGTGATTATGGAAGAGACGAGAGAGGATTTTGCGGAGTTTCGTGAAACGGACGATCATCCCGATTATGTGGTCATTGGAAAGATCGGGGATCGTTGGAATTATTCGCTGATGAATCAGTTATTCTCTATGTTAGTGGAAGGCGCCTCTCTGATCGCACTGCATAAAGATCGCTGCACGATGAAAAAAACAGGCCTGCATATTGAATTCGGCGCTTTTGTGGCGGGCTTGGAATATGCATCGGGAAAGCAGGCTTATGTGGTCGGCAAACCGTCTCCCGCCTTTTTCCAATCCGCGCTCGACGATATGGGGCTGGCGCCGGAGGAGGTCGTTATGATCGGCGATGACATCCTATCCGACGTCAGCGGAGCGCAAAATGTCGGGATGCGCGGCTTTTTAGTACAGACCGGGAAATACAATAAAGATTGGGCGAAGTCGTCTTCCATCCAACCCGACCAAATCATCCCATCCATTGCGGAAATTCCCAACCTGCTCGAAGCGTAATCGAAGAATGAAGAAGACGCCGGCGGCTACAAATTTTCTTCGAGAAGGAATCCACTAGGCCGGGGGTATGGTCCAAGATTCTCCAATGCTTCTTGAACGCTGATCCCGGCGCCAGGGATCCGAACGCCGGGCGCCAGATCCGTCAGCGGGCGCAGGACAAACCAGCGCTGCAGCATGCGGGGATGGGGGACGATCAAATCGGGCTGCTGGAGGATTTCATCGCCAAAAAGCAGCAAATCCAGATCGATGAGTCTGGATTGATAGTCAGCGGAGGGGAGGCGAATTCGGCCGATCTGACGCTCGATATCCAATAGCATCCCAAGCAAATCCCGGACCGAGCAGGCGGATTCCAATTCCGCCGCTCCATTTAAGAAGGAGGGCGCCGGTCTGAGAAAGCCTTCGGCGGCCGTTTCGTAAACGGGAGATATTTTTTTTACGGCAATCCCGCTCACATGATGCAGGCGGCGCAGAGAATCCAGGATATTCTCTCGCCGGTCGCCTAGATTGGATCCGAATGAAATGAAAGCGCGCATGATTTTTCTATGCTTTAATTTTATGTAATGAGCGGCGTGCACTATTATATTTGAAATAATTTAACGGCGATTATCAATAAAATAATCCCGCCGCCCACTTCCGCCATTCGACCTATTTTAGACCGAAGCCGCCGCCCCAGAGACAGGCCGATCAACGTCATCAATCCAGCGGCGATTCCAATGATGAAACTGGAAGTAAAAGGCGAGATTCCCGTTAAACCCAACGCAAATCCGACGGCCATGGCGTCGATGCTGGTAGCGATGGACAAGGACACGAGATACCATCCCCGGGAATAATCTATGTCCTCGGATTCCTCATCCCGATTGAAGGCTTCAATCAACATATGAAAAGCCACCATCCCGACAAGAATCGAAGCGATCCAGTGATCGAAGGCTCGAACCCAATCGACAACGATGCGCCCCACTCCGAAGCCGAGAAGAAACATCACCATTTGAAAGAGCCCGAAATGAAATCCCAAACGGAATTTTTGTCCGGGAAAGCGCTTATGAGATCCGACGCATAATGCGACGGAGAATGCATCGCAGCCCAGCGCAACCGCCGTAACAATAATTTGCCAACTACTCACAATATGTATACGATCCAAGATTCATAACAGTTTTTCGTGCAGGCGCATTGTATCAGAGAAGGAGAGAAATCGGAATCGGCGGGGGCCTGCCCAGCGGCGGCTTTACGATCGCGAGATCGATTTGAAGGGCAGACGATAAAATTCGAGATCGGCGCATCAAATGTAATACATAAATTCCTGCGGCCCGGCTACGTCGCGCACTTCGGCCAGATCATCCAAAGTCAGAGATTCGAGCCGCTGGCGGGCAAAAGCGCGGATGTCATTCACAACCGACTGCAGACGGCGAATGGATTCCTGCTGATGAGGAGGATGGTTTTCAGGCTCCAGACGATCGTCCGGCATCAAGGGGCCGTTAATGGATTGAATGATTTGGGCCACTGTGATCATGGAGGCCGGATGATTCAAACAATATCCACCTTTCGGGCCAGGCGTACTGTGCACCAGGTCGGCTTCTTTCAAGCTGCGAACCACATGTTCGAGGAATTTGCGGGGGATTTGTTCGCGAGAAGCCAATTTTTTCAGACTCAAGCGCTCGTTCTTGGCCTGCGCGAGCGCCATCATAACTCGTAAAGCGTAGTCGGTGGTTTTCGAAAATCGCATAATTTCTGCTCCCCCTCAAACTAGCGGATGCCTTTGCCGGCCTTGCCTTGCCGGCGAATGGCGGTATTGGTCCATCCGCAGGCATTTGAATGATCGGGTTTCGGCATTCTCCGGCTCCGCTTGCGAAGCGAGTAAAAACCTAGGAAAGTTAGCGTCATAACTAACAAAAAAATAACCCAAATAAGTGAAGCGATTTGACTTCCCATCGATAGACATAATCTCTTTTCATAATTTTCTATACAGGAAGTATAATATAGTTCATCCAACAAGAGAAGATTAAAAGGAGGGGATTTTGTGGATGTTTTCTTTGGAATGAATTATCAAATGGGCGGCGTAAAGGGAAAAGCGAGGCCGGAGCCTCACTTTTCCACTTTTGGTGAATGACTTGAAGAAGGATCCAAATCATCCAAGTAACGACAGGAGATTCTGCGACTGATAATTGGCCTGAGCCAGGACCGAAATACCCGCCTGATAGAGCACTTGCTGGGAGGTATATTCGGTGGTTTCAGTCGCGATGTCGACGTCGCGGATCTGCGATTCGGACGCCAACAGGTTTTCCGACGAGACGCTCAAGTTGTTGACGGCGGCTTCCAGGCGGTTGGTCGTAGCGCCGAGGAGCGAGCGAGTCTTGTCTACTTGAGCCAAGGCTTCATCGATAATTTTGATGGCGTCACTGGCGCCTTCGAGGGTAGTGACATCGATTTCGGAAACAGTGCGTCCGCTGCCTTTGCCATAACCGAGGTTTTCGGCCGTCAGGTCGCCGATGCTGGCGGTGATGGATTGACCGGAGTAGGCGCCGATTTGGAAGTTCAGCGAGCTGTTGTTGGTGGAAATAATAAGCGTAGCGCCGGCGTCGGGAAGACCGTCCGTCCGAGCCGTGACGTCGATGATGTTGTCGAAGTCGACGGTGACGTATCTCGCCACGCCCTTATCGCCTCCGCTGTTACCGTCATAGAAGACCACGTCCTGAGCGCCATTGGCGAAGGTGACCTGATCGCCGCCGTTCAGGCTTCCAACATACTCGGCGGGGGTCGTCTCTAGAATGTCCGTGCCGGCCGTGAGTCCGCTGCCGACGCGCAGAGTGACCTGCGATTGAGGTACGCCTTCTTTTGTAGATTCGGGACCGGTCAAGGTAATGACTTCACCCGCTTCGGCGCGCATTTCTTCGCCGCCTTCAATCATGAAGGTGGCCTGCTCGGCGAAGCCTTCCTGTTTGAGAACCGCTTTATCCTGGATGGTGAAATCTTCGACTGCGCTGGCGCCTGAATTGAAGGTCAGAGTAAAGTCGGTCTGCGAGTTGGATCGGCCGACGTCATCGATGAGTTGAAGCGTTCCGTTGGTGGTGAAGGTGAATATGGCGTCTTCAAAACGGGTTTGAGTTCCATCTTCCGCATCCACAGTGTAATCCCGAGAGCGGAAGTTTAATTCCTCGACCAAACCGGAGATATCGCCGAATTCGAAATCATTCAAATCAGTAGTCGCTGTATCTGAGAAGGTATAGGTCCCTTCAAAGGTAGTTCCATCAGCATTCGTCCCTTTGAGGGATAAGGTGTCACCATTTTGCAGGGTCACGCCGCCCGTGTATACACCGCCGACAAAGGTTCCATTCAGAACCATAGCCGTAGTTCCTGCTGCAGCATTAGAGCCATCCAGCGTGACAGTGCGGTCTAAAACAGCGCCATTTGAATCACTCAGTACAATTGAACTTTCAACCTTCCGCTGCTGGGCCGCCTGCACGTCTTTGACGGTGATTTCGAACTGGCCTGTTTCGAAGGTTGAACCTGTGATGGCCGTGACGGAGTTGCCGACTTGACCTCCTCCGGACAATCCGGAATCAGCGCCAATCACTCCCGAGCGAGTCACGCCGCTGGATCGAGTGACTAAGGTGTCATTACGAATCAGAGAGACCGAGATATCCGATTGATTGAAATAATTTCCACTCGAGGATAAAGTGATTCGCCCCGCATTGGCGTCGGCTCCCATAGCAACGGTTGTATGATAAGCATCCGGCACGTCTGCCACGTCATTGACGCCGAACAAAGCTTTTTCGGCATTATCGATGGCTGTTTGAATTTCAGTCGCCAGATCCGCCGCTGTACCTGTTGCAGACATCGTGCCTGTAAACGTAGTGACGCCGTCCGCCAAAACCCCCTCAAAAACAAACGTATCGCCGTCAATCATGCTTGCACTGTTGAAAAATCCCCCAGTACCAAGGGTAGTGGTAGAGTCGGCATCATTTAATCCCACAGTATTTGTGAAGAGAGCCATGCTGACAGCGATATCGGACTGGTTTTTGATGCCCGTGTTGATCGTCAGCGGTTGGCCTGTGCCTTCTTCGCCGGAGACGATCTGGCTGGACGACTCTTGAGTTTTGATGATGTTCAGGAAGGCTTTGCCGCTTTCGAGGGTGCTGGCAACGGGAGAGGAGTCGATGGACAGACCGACGTTTTGCTGGCCGGAGATCATATCGGTTTTGACGGAAAAGTCGCCGTTTAACAGGAAGTTATTGCCGAATTGGGTGGTGTTGGCGATTCGAGTGATTTCGTCAACGCTTTGGGCAATTTCATCCTGAATAGAGCGACGAGCCGTCAGGTCGTTCACGCCGGTGTTGGCCGCCTGGACGGCCAATTCACGGATGCGATTCAAGCGAGTGGTGGTTTCTTCCAAAGCGCCTTCCGCAATGCTGATGACGTTCATGCCGCCGTTGGCGTTGCTGATAGCCTGATCCAAGCCTTC
>JAFGTC010000208.1 GCA_016934335.1 Candidatus Omnitrophota bacterium
GCTTTGGTGGAGAAGATCGGCGTCGGGAGTGCGGCTGTAGCCCGCTTTGCGCGCTTCGCCCCAGACGGCCCAGGTGATGGCGTCCAACAAGGCCGATTTACCGTGTCCGTTGCGCCCGGACAGGCAGGCCAGTTTGAAGGCGGTGAAATCGAGCGCCTGGGCTTCATCGCCGTACGAAAGAAAATTTTGCAGTTTCAGCGTAATGGGAATCATGATCGTGCCTAGTTATGCTAGCCATGCGCGGCGTTCGGGGAAAGGGTATACTGATTTTAAGAATCAATCTTTTTCTGAAAGAGGATTTCAATGCAACTGGATGCGGCTTTAACTTGGGCGGATCTGCCCAAGCAGGATTTAAGCAAGACGGTCGTTTTTGTCGCGGACGTGCTGCGCGCCACGACGGTGATGACGACCGCTTTGGCGAATGGCGCGCGGGCTGTTCTTCCCCAGCCGAGCGACAAGGATGCGCGCCGTCTGTTTACCCTCTTAATCGAGCAGGGAGCGGGCGTGCTGCTGTGCGGCGAAAAGGAGGGATATAAGCGGGAGGGCTACGACCTGGGCAATTCGCCCAAGGAATTTCTCCCCGCCGTCGTTTCCGGAAAAACCATCATTCATTTGACGACCAACGGGACGCGGGCGTTGGCGGCGGCTTCGGGCGCCAAGCGGACGTATGCGGCTTCTTTCGCCAATCTATCCGCCGCGGCGCGCCGTCTGCAGAATCTGGAGGACGACGTCGAGCGCATTGTCGGCGTGGTTTCCGGCCGGGAGGGGAACTACTGCATAGAAGATATGGTGTGCATCGGCGGAGTGTTTGCGTCCATGCTGGCGCCGCCGGGGCGCGACTATTCGATTACGGACGCCGCCCGCACGGCGGTGGATTTGTATCAACTGTATCGAGGCAGTTTATTAGATATGGTGCGCCAGTGCTTCCACGGCCGCTACCTCGAAGAGATCGGTCTGGGCGACGATCTGCCGGAATGCGTCAAGGTCGATTCGACCGACATTGCGCCGGTTATGCGAAACGGACGGATTGTCGTGGAATAAATCCCTGGCCATGCCTATGTAAGAAGGTCATAAAAAAATCCTCTCTCTTTGACGGTCTAAAGGGAGAGGATTTTACATGAATATCGAAAAAAACGGTTATGCTTCCGAGGCGTCCGTTCTGTCGGGCAGAGTCCACGCCAGGCGGATCAGATAGGCTAATACCGCCAATCCCGCGATGAATGTGACCAGAAAGAGAAGCAGGCTGGAATGGCTGGGGCGGATAGTCAGCTCTTGGACAAAATTTTCCAGGGAAATCATGCGCAGCAGCAGCCGGCCCATGGCCATGCCGAACAGAGTGGCGACAGTCAGGCCGATCGATCCCCACAAGAGTTTGGGATTATCGGGCTTCATCATGGCCATGATCATGCAGATGAGGGCGATTAAGGAAGTCATTAACGAGATGCTCCATCCCACGAATAGAATCCCGTTGCCCATGAAATCTTTGATTTTATCCATGCCAAGCGTGTAGAGGAAAAGAACGCCGATCAAAATCTCGAAAGTGGTCGCCGCGGCCGCCCAGTGCAGGCCCATTTTCACCATCCAGCGGCCCGCTTCGGCCCGGTGTTCGTGATAGCGAATCTGATATCGCCCGATGACGGCGCACCAAAGCCCGGCAATGGCGATTGCGCCGATGACGTTGTGCAGATAGCGCGGCCACAGGCTGGCGTCGGGAACGACAACCCAGCTGCGTCCGGAATGAATGTCGGCCCAGTACTGCGGATTTTCGGTGAGGATGGCGTTGTTGGTGTAGATGAAGGCGACCAGGAGGAAAAGCAGGGCGTTGAGCAGTACGCCGACTCGAGTCAACCCGCTCGCTCTTTCGCTGACCGGTCGTTTGGCGATCAGGATGTAAACGATGTAAAAGGCGGCCATGACCAGCCCGATGATCGAAAGCCAGAACGCGCCCATCAGGACGTTGGCGATGTAAAAAAACTGCCCGTAAATCACCTGCACGAAGAGCAGCGGGGCGACGCCCATGGTGATGGCCATGGAGAGCGCGACGGGCATGATGCGGATCATCAGGCTGTTGGCCTGACCGGCGTGGTCGCGGCTTCCGAACAGCCATTCGTGAACGGCGACCATGATGGAGCCGCCGAGAACGTAATTCATGAAGATGACGTGCAGAACAAAGGTGAGGATGCTCAAAAAGTGAAAAATGACGGGCGGCGATGGGATGCCCAGCGAATCGGGGGGTGGAATTAAACCGTTCATGAGCGCTCCTCCTCTTTAGCGGTTGAATGATCGGCGGCGGCCGTCCGGCTCGCCGCTTCGCCGCCGTCCCGGCTCAGCTGCACAAGATAGCGTAGAAGATCTTCTTTTTCCTGCTTTACGCCGATGAAGGGCGGCATGTAATATTGTTCGGTATGCAGCGTATCGAGGGCGTGGCGCAGGGACGATTCCGGCCAGTTATGAATCAGCGGCTTGATGCCGTTGAAGCCGTCCAGGGTATGGCAGCGCGAGCATTGCGCATCGTAGATCGCCTGGCCGCGCAGATCGGAGGCCAGAGAGGCGGCGTCTTGAGCGCCGAGGGCGACGGCCGTCCACGGCGCCCAGGGGAGAACGCCGTCTTCGTTCAATTTTTCCACTTCTTCCACTTTGATGGCGTTCGAATACATGTAGCCGTTGATAATATACGGCTTTCGGATTCCCTCCCGGACGAACTCCATCGAACCGGTTGCGATAAAAGCGATCAGCCCAAGGAGGATGGAGGTTTCGAGGTTGATGTAACGTTTTTTCAGGATCAAGCCGAAATAAGCGTATAAACCCACTAACGTCGAAGCGGCCATGCCGAACAGAAGGAAGAGGGTCATGGGAATGGCTTTACCCATCACCAGATCGCGCGCTTCGGGGGTCACTTGGCTGAAATACCAGATGGAGACGGGGATCATCAAAGCCAGCGGGGCCAGCCAGCGGCCGCCTTCGACGATGATTTCACGGCGTTCTTCGCGGGTGTATTGTTTGGCGAGATTGACGGAGATAGTCACGAAGATGGCGGCCAGGGACAGGCTGCTGAGCGTTCGAAGCGCCAGGGACGGCCAGTAGGTCGGGTTGAAAAATCCATCCCAGAACGTTCGGGTCTGCAGCCACTCGCCGGGTGTGAGCATGAAGGTCAGGATGCCGTTGATGATGACGAGGCTCATGAAGGCGCTGACGGCGTAGATCCAGCCGACGATGTTGTGTTTGACGGGATCCATGCGGTCCCAGGTGTAATAGTAGATGTAGCCGGCGATGATTTCGACAAAAAAGAAAACCCACTCGGTCGCCCATCCCCAGACGAATTGATGAATCAAGGCGGATGTGGCTTCCGGGCTTACCAGGGCGATGGAGAACCAAATGCCGACTCCGGTTAACGCACCGAATACGAAAGAAACCAGCACCAGGAACTTGGTGTAATCTTTCAGAAACCGAAGCAGCAAGGGCCGGTTCCGGCGAAGGGCTTTGGATTCGGTGACGGCGACAAACAAGCCGGCCCCGACGGCGAAATGGGCGACCGTGACATGGACGATGGCGATGACGGCGATCACCATCCCGCCTCCGAGCATGGGAACGTCCCAGATGGGGTATTGCATCGCTCTCGCTCCTTCCACAAGGAATGAATGGAATGCGATTCAGTATAATAGGACATGCCCCGGGCGGAATAGGGCATTTTATAAAATACGGTTTATAAATGTTTGGGGGTATGTCTGGGGGGAGGGATTAGGAGTATTTTTTCTCTGTGATTTCTTTATATCGATTGGCGGCGCGCTTTAGGACATGAAATATTACTGGGCGAGTTTTCGGGCCTGGTCGGGGACTTGATCCAGGTCGAAATCTTGGAAGGCGGATTCGATGGAGATTTCTTCTTCGGCCAGGCGCAGCAGATCGCCGGTGATTTCCGGCCCGAACCAGCTGAGAATGGCTTCGGCGCGGGCTTCTTTGACGTTGACGGGAGGGACTTTCATATTGCCGCGAAACGCCAGTTTTTTGCGGACGAAGCGAGAGGCTTTTTTAACGGCTTTGGGATCCCACATTGTCTCGCCTTGCCAAGGGGTAGTCGGTTTAGGAACGAAGGGGGAAATAGCCACAGTGATTCTTCCTCCCCCGCTTCCGCTGAAGAGGTCGCCCATCTGGTTGGAGAAGCGAACGATGCCGGCGGCTTCCTGCATGGGATCGGCGCCCGGCGTTCCCATGAGAAAATAGAGTTTCAGGCTGGGGAAGCGGCGCTTGCCGGCCCATTCGGCCAGTTGGAAGTATTTATCGTCGCGAACTCCCTTGAGCATGCTTTTGCGGATGTCGAGGTCGCCCGATTCGGGGGCGACGGTGATGTTATGCTGCCCGCCTTCGCGGAGCAGATCCAGGAATCGTTCGGTCAGTCGTTCGGCGCGCAGCGAGGATGTGGACGCCTGCTTGCCGCGGCGGACAAGCCATTCCGTGATGTCTTCGATGCGGGGATGGTCGGCGACGGCCGCGCCCAGCAGGCCGACTTTCCGGTAGCGGTCTTTGTAGCGGTCGAGGACGTCGATGAGGGAGTCGTAATCGCGGTAGCGGGCGGTTCCGTTCATGTAGTGGACGATGCAGAATTTACAGCGGTATTTACAGCCGCGCGACAGTTCCAAGAGAAACGCTCCCCCGAATTCATCGTCGCCGGCGAGAATCGCCGTATGGCAGGGCGCCTTGTCGATGGGCTCCAAAGTGTGAAAGGAGAATCGGGAGCGTTCGAATTCGCCGTGGATTTGGGGCGCATACACCGCGAGGATTTCGGCGAGGGCTTCGAGAATCCGGCGGCGGGATTGCCCGCGGCGCTCGATCAGCGTCTGACAAAGTTGCGGGACGAGTTCTTCGCCTTCTCCCAGGTAGACCACGTCGGCGATGCGCTGGAGCAGGCGGGGATTGGCGGAGGCGGCTTGTCCGCCGACGATCAGGAGAGGGGCGCCGTCGCCGCGCCGGTCGGACAGGGGATCCACGCCGCCGCGCATCAGCATTTGCAGCAGGTTGACGATATCCAACTCGTAGGTAAAGGACGCGGCGAGGATGGGGAAGCGGAAAAGAGGCGTCTGGTTTTCTACGCTGCGGGTTTCGCGGCCTTTTTTGTCGAAGAACACGCGTTCGACCGATACGCTCGATTCTCTCATCAGGCGATAAATCTGTTGGAAGCCCAGGCTGGCCATCCCGACGGTGTAGACGTTAGGGTAGATCAATCCGATCGGTCCGTGGGGGGCGTTCGGAAAAGAGAGCAAATGTTGTTCCTGCGCAATTAAATCGAAAAATGTCATGAGTTGGTCGAGTTTAAAGTCGTTTTCCTGACAAAATATAAAGATCATCTCAAGTATATCTTCTTTTCATTTCAGGGATGATAGCGGCGTTGTGCATGAGGCTGCCGTATGAGTCTGATTCAAGGGAAAGAGGCGTCTCAAAAGGATGATGTATATCCAAGAGTAACGATTATAAAAATCTCGCTGTTTATTCGATCGTGTGCATCGTTTTTTTTGGAATGGAGCAAACCATATCTCTTTAAGATGGCGTTTATTTCAGTGTATAATTCATTGCTCAATTGGAAACCGAGATTTCGTCCAATTCATCATGATGAAATCGGTCAGGTTCGATCACAATGGTCGGATCAAAATCAGCCGGGAAATAAAGCGCAAGATCGAATTGGCATGGATTCGTTATAGAATCGCAAGTCGCAACCGTTGACACTGAAGAGTCCGCCCTTTATATTGGCGTACCATTGTGGTGATGATTTTGACTAGATTTTGCGATTGATGCGGCCGCAGAAGGATGGATTGGGATGACTCAGCAGCCGCCCGGGATTTCGAAAAACAAGATTTCGGGATCCAAGCCTTCGAAATCTGAATCATCGAAATACGCCTGGCTGCGCGTCGTGGGGCAATGTGCATTTATTCCGACCTTTCTGGCCTTGTATCCGATCGCGTTTTATTGGATTGGAACATGGCTGGACGGCTGGTTTGGAACAACATGGATCAAAATTGTTTTTCTGTTTTTAGGGCTTTTTTCCGGGTTCCGTCAAACCTACTTTATTATCAAAAAACTGCTTGAGTCGTTGGAGGAATGAGAGTGCAATCCGAGGATCTGAAGCGTGTCATACGGCGGTCTTACATCGTGACGCTGGCGTGCGCGGGGGTGATCTGGATGGTTTGGGATGGATCTCATGCGCTCGGGATGCTGTTCGGCGGCTTGTGGTCAAGCGTCAACATCCGGGCGATTCAGGGTTTGATAGAAGAGATTTGTCAGGCGCGGCGAATTTGGGTCGTTGCGTTATTCGCTCAGATCAAACTGCCGGTTTTGTATGGGATGGGGGCTTTGATTTTACTCGCGGCGCCGCTGTCCATAGGGGCGGGAATCGTGGGATTTCATGTGCCTTTCGTTTTGATCGTTGCGGAATCTATTCTTTTGGGATATCGAGGAACGCAGACGGCCGACGTTCTGTAAGAACCGTCTTTGCGTGAGGGATTGATACGAATGAGCTTATTGCATACCGCCATTCAAACCGCTGTGATTCAAGCGGCGGAACATGCCGCCGACCAGGCCGAAACAGTACATGAAGCCGTCAGCCATCCTCCCGAACTGCCGAATTTCGTTCACATGCTTCATGAGATTTTTCCCGGCAGTTCATTGTTCCGGTTTCTATGGCAGATTCAGGATATCATTTTTATTTTGATCATCATCGGGGTGATCACGCTGTTCTTCCGCTCCGCCAGCCGGAATATCTCTATGGTTCCCAAGCGTTTGCAGGCGCTGGCGGAGATGATTCTGGAAGGTCTTTTGGACATAGTGTGCGGCATCTTGGGAGAGAAGGAAGGCCGCCGTTATTTTCCATTTCTCGGATCGCTGTTTATTTTCATCATTTGCATGAACTGGTTCGGCTTGATTCCGTTTATGAAATCGCCGTCGTCCAACATCCTCGTGACCGCGTCGCTGGCGATTTGCGTGTTTTGCTATGTGCAATACACGGCGGTCAAGCGTTTGGGGGTTAAAGGATTCGTCTTTCATTTGATGGGCGAGCCCAAAGATCTCATCGGCTGGCTGATGACGCCGCTGTTTTTGCCTCTGCATGTGTTGGAAGAATTGATCAAGCCTCTCAGCCTGGCTTGCCGTCTCTATGGAAACGTGTATGGAGAGGACGTCCTGCTGGGCGTGGGCATGGTGTTGGGGATCGCCGCCGTGGCGGCTTTTATTCCTGGTACAATTATCGGTTTTCCGCTTCACTTCCCCTTCGTGCTGCTGGCGATTTTGTTGAGCGCCATTCAGGCGTTGGTGTTTACGCTGCTGGCGACCGTTTATATCTCCATGGTTCTGCCGCACGAACATCATGAGGAAGAGGAATAGAATTGCAGTCGGAAAATTTTGAAGGTCAGAAAAATATCGACGATTGGCGTCAATCCCGACCTGGTTCGGGCGTACATAGAAATTAATTCATTCACACGCAAGTGAGTTAGCCAAGGAGGACAGAATGCAGTTAGATGCCCAAGCAGCCTATCACATTGGAATCGGTTTAGCCGCGATTGGATCCGGCGTAGGATTAGGAATGGCCGTGAGCCGCGCTATGGAAGCCATGGGTCGTCAGCCGGAAGCCGCGGGGCGGATTCAAACCGGCATGATCATCGGCGCTGCGTTTATCGAGGCTTTGACCATATACGCCCTGATATCCAGCTTTATTCGCGGATAAGCCTGAAATCAATCGTCGTCATGTCAGGGCAGCGTAAGGAGTCTACGCATGAGCCTGTTTGAATTATCCATGCTGAGCGCCCGGGCGGCGATCGCCGCCGAAGAGGCGCACGCCGGCGAAGGTCCGTCATTATTGCCGCAGATGATTACGGTCATCGTCTGCTTCTTGATTGTGTACTGGATCTTGAAGCGGTTTGCGTTCGGCCCGATTTTGGGAGTTATCGATGAGCGCGCCGGCAAGATCGAATCCGACCTCAAGCGGTCGGAGGACGCCCGTCGGCAGGCGGAGGCCGACCGCGTCGAGGCGGAGCAGCGGCTGCGCAACATCGAAGAGGAAGCCCGCGTCAAGATGCAGGCCATGATGGCGGACGCCCGGGAACTGGCCGACGCCGTCCGGCAGAAGTCCCATAAGGACGCGGCGGACATGTTGGAAAAAGCGCGGAAGAACATCGAGTATGAAACCGAGAAGGCGCGCGAGGTGATCAAGACCGACATCGTCAATTTGACGGTCGAGGCCGCCGAACATTTGATCAAGGAAAAGCTGGACGATGAGAAGCATCGGCAGTTGATCGGCGATTTCATCAGCCGGATTGAAAGGAACTGACCGTGTCGAGAGATCCACTTGTCTCCTCCAATTACGCCAAGGCGCTTTTGCACGTGGTTCAGAAAAGCGGCGCCGGACTGACGGACGCTCAGGAGGAAGCCCGGCAGCTGCGAAAACTGATCGCAGCGGAGCCCCGGCTGCGAATTTTCCTGGAAGGGCCTCAGTTTCGCGAGGAGGACAAAGAGCGGGTAGTCGCCAACGTCTTCCGAGGGCAATTGTCCGAGGTGTTTTTCCAGTTTCTGCTCCTGGTGCTGCGCCGCGATCGGATCGAGCATCTGTTCGACATCCTGGACGTCTTCGATTATTTGGTGGAGTTGGAAGAGGGCTTGACGCCGGGCACGGTGACGACGGCGGTGGATCTTTCGGAGGAGGAGCGCGAGCGGATGCAGAAATCGCTGGAATCGTCCCGCGGCTTGAAATTCGATTTGCGCTTCAAAGTCGATCCCGATTTAATCGGCGGCGTCAAAGTGCAGTACAAAGATATCTTGATCGATACGACGATCCAGACGCATCTGGGCGATTTACGGCAGCGCTTGTTAAAAACGCGGCTCGCCATCTAGCGGGCCTTCCTATCGCTTCGAGGAAGAGAGAAAAAGGAAGATGGCTTTACGACCCGAAGAAATTACATCCGTTCTCGAAAAGGAACTATCCTCGTTTGAGACCGATTTAAAGATGGATTCGGTGGGCACCATTCTCAAGATCGGGGATGGAATCGCGACGATCTACGGTCTCGATGAGGCGATGTCCGGCGAACTCCTGGAGTTTACGGGCGGTCTGATGGGCTTGGTGTTGAATCTGGAGGAGAGCAGCGTAGGCGCTGTGCTTTTCGGTTCGGATCGAAACATCAAGGAAGGCGATCTGGTCAAGCGAACCGGGCGCATCGCCTCCGTCCCCGTGGGGGAATGCATGGTCGGCCGCGTCGTGAATGCGCTGGGAGAGCCCATCGACGGGAAAGGTCCGATCGTCGCTAAAGAATATCGGAACCTGGAGCATCGCGCGCCCGGCGTCATCCGCCGCCAGCCGGTGAAAGAGCCGTTGATGACAGGGTTGAAAGCGGTGGATTCCATGATCCCCATCGGCCGGGGGCAGCGCGAGTTGATCATCGGCGACCGCGGGACGGGGAAGACCGCCATCGCGGTGGATGCGATCATCAATCAGCGCGAAACGGACGTCTATTGCATCTATGTGGCCGTGGGTCAAAAAGCTTCCAGCGTCGCGGCGGTGGTGAACATTCTCGAAAAGAACGGCGCCATGGAGTACACGACGGTCGTCTCGGCGACGGCGGAGCAGGCGGCGCCGCTGCAGTACATCGCGCCGTACGCCGGCGCGGCGATGGGCGAATATTTCCTGTTCAGCGGGAAGCACGTGCTGGTGGTGTACGACGATCTTTCCAAACACGCGTCGGCCTATCGCCAGTTGGCCTTGCTGCTGAGGCGTCCGCCGGGGCGCGAGGCGTATCCGGGCGACGTGTTTTATCTGCACAGCCGCCTGTTGGAGCGCGCGGCCAAGATGAGCGACGAGGAGGGGGGCGGTTCGCTGACGGCTTTGCCGATCATCGAAACGCAGGCGGGCGACGTTTCGGCGTACATCCCCACCAACGTGATTTCGATTACCGACGGGCAGATTTATCTGGAGCCGGATCTCTTTTATGCGGGCGTCAAACCGGCGATCAACGTCGGGCTGTCGGTGTCGCGCGTGGGCGGCAATGCGCAGACCAAGGCCATGAAATCGGTGGCGGGCAAGCTGCGGCTGGATTTGGCGCAGTACCGCGAATTGGCGGCGTTTGCGCAGTTCGGCTCTGATTTGGACAAAGCGACGCAGGCCCAGTTGACGCGCGGCGAGCGCATGACTGAAATCCTGAAGCAGAATCAGTATCAGCCGCTTTCGCTGGAGCAGCAGGTGGTCATTATTTTCGCCAGCGGCCGCGGATTTCTCGACGATATGCCCTTGCATATGGTCGGCGAGTTTGAAACGGAGTTGTTAACGTATTTGAACGAAGAATACGCGCACGCCGTCCAATCCATCGGTGAAAAAAAAGTGATCACCGAGGACGCCGAGAAAGCGCTGACAGAGGGAATTCAAAAATTCAAAGAGATGTTCATGACGCGGAAGAATCCCTCGTGAAACGGGTAGGATATATAGGTTAGTGCCATGCCGTCACTGAAACATTTACGCCGTCGGCTGCGAACGGTCAACAGTACGAAACTGATCACCCGCGCGATGCGTTCGGTCGCCGCATCGAAAATGCGCCGGACGCAGGATCGCCGCGATCAAATCAAGCCCTATGCGAATCGGCTGCAGAAGATGGTCGCCCATGCGGCGCAAAGCGTAGGCGGCGAAGATCAGCCCCTTATGCAGATGCGCGACGACGGGAAGCGTTTGGTGGTGGTCGTCTCGTCCGACAGCGGACTATGCGGGGCTTTCAATAATACGGTCATCCGGTATGCGGAGGACTATGTTCGATCTCTTTCCGAGGAGTATGAAATGTACATCATCGGGAAGCGGGCGGGCTCTTATTTTCGCAAGCATGGATATCCCGTGAAGCGGGCGCTGGTCGATTTTAAGGGGAACATCGTTCTGGATCGGATTCTCGAAGCGGCGAACGAGATTAAAGCCGCGTTTCTGGACGAAGGCTTCAAAGCGGTGGATCTGATTCACAATCGAGCCATTACCGCGATGGCGTATAAGCCCCAGCGGGAGCGCTTTCTGCCGCTGCAGGAAGAGGAACTGTATTCCGGCTTGGAGGAGGGAGCGTCCGCGCCGTTGCTGGATTACATCTTCGAGCCGGACGCCAAGACGCTGCTGGGCGAGCTGCTTCCCAAATTCGTGGAAACGAAAATCTATTATATGTTTGTGGATGCGTTCGCGGCGGAGCATCAGGCGCGGATGCTGGCCATGACCACCGCCAACGAGAACTGCATCGAGTTGATCGATGCGCTCACATTGCAGATGAACAAAGCGCGGCAGGCGGCGATTACCACGGAAATTACGGAAATCGTCGGCGGCGCCGAGGCCTTGAAAGGATAGCCTTGAAGGGGATGATGCGGCCGCTCTCGAACAAGGCCGCAGAGCCGGCGGAGAGGCGGATCAGCAAGACATTCGTTTAGACGATCCATTTTGGATATCGGATCTGGTAAAGGAAAACGCTTGAGAGAGGTTTGACCATGTCGAACATCGGACACGTCCGGCAGGTGATTGGCCCCACAGTGGACATCGAATTCGATTCGGACCATCTGCCTAATATTCTAAACGCCATCACCATCGATAATGAAGAAAAAAAGATCCATCTTGTTGTCGAAGCGGCGCAGCATATCGGAAACAATCTGGTGCGCTGCATAGCGATGGCTTCCACCGATGGATTGGTGCGAGGGATGGAGGCGGTCGATACCGGAAAGCCGATTTCCGTGCCGGTCGGCGATCAATGCCTGGGCCGTATGTTTAACTTGTTGGGCGAGCCCATCGACAATCAGGGCGAGGTTCCCGATCCCGATCATCGCTACCCCATCCATCGCCCGGCGCCCGTTTTTGAAGAGCAGGTGCCGGTCGCCGATCAGTTTGAAACGGGCATCAAGGTGATCGATCTGTTGGCGCCCTATGCGCGCGGCGGAAAAGTCGGCCTGTTCGGCGGCGCGGGCGTCGGCAAGACGGTCGTCATTATGGAATTGATCCGCAATATCGCGGCGGAGCACGGCGGGGTTTCGGTGTTCGGCGGCGTGGGCGAGCGCACGCGCGAGGGCAACGACCTGTGGCTGGAAATGAACGAATCGGGCGTCATCGAACGAACCGCCCTGGTTTTCGGCCAGATGAACGAACCGCCGGGAGCGCGTCTGCGCGTCGGGCTTTCCGCTTTGACCATGGCGGAATTTTTCCGCGACGAGCGCGGGCAGGACGTGCTTTTATTTATCGACAACATATTCCGGTTCACCCAGGCCGGTTCGGAAGTGTCCGCGCTCCTGGGCCGCATGCCGTCCGCCGTGGGGTATCAGCCGACCCTGGGCACGGAGATGGGCGCTTTGCAGGAGCGGATCACATCGACCAAAAAGGGCTCGATCACGTCGGTTCAGGCGATTTACGTTCCTGCCGACGACTTGACCGACCCGGCGCCGGCGACAACGTTTTCTCACTTGGACGCCACCACGGTTTTGTCGCGCCAGATTTCGGAGTTGGGGATTTATCCGGCGGTCGATCCGCTCGACTCCACCTCGCGGATCATGGATCCGCGCGTGGTGGGCGACGAGCATTACGCCGTGGCCAGGAACGTGCAGGAGATTCTGCAGCGCTACCGGGATTTGCAGGACATCATCGCGATTCTGGGCATGGACGAATTGTCGGATGAGGATAAGATTTCCGTTCAGCGCGCCCGCAAGATTCAGCGCTTCTTGTCGCAGCCCTTCTTTGTGGCCGAACAGTTCACCGGCCGCGAAGGCCGCTACGTCAAGATCGCCGATACCATCGAATCGTTCAAGAAGATTGCGGCGGGCGAGATGGACGAACTGCCCGAACAGGCGTTTTACATGTGCGGCACGCTGGACGAGGCGGTCGACAACGCCAAAAAGATGGCGGCCGCCTAACCATGGCGTCTGCAGATTCGGCGGGTGCGGTTTCTTTTCAACGGCAAAGAGGGTAAAATCGGATACAAGAACGTTATGACTGCTACGTATTCATTGCGGATCATTAGTCAGGAGAAGCAAGTGTACGAGGGCGAGGTCGAATCCCTCGTGGCGCCAGGAGCGTTAGGCTACCTTGGCGTGCTGGCCCATCATGCGCCGCTTCTCACATCGCTGACGCCGGGAAAAATCTCCATCCGCGACGCCCGGGGCGATTCCCGGGAGTTTCGCGTCGAAGGGGGATTCCTTGAGGTTTCCGCCGAGGAAGCGGTCATATTGACGGATCAGATTCAGGAGGAGTCTCAATCCTGACGGTCGGGGGGCAATCCTGACTGACAGCCGGGGGGATAGTCCGGCAGCGTCGTTGTTCATCCAGGGAGCCAGGGATTGAGGAATAACTGGGATTAAAGAGCGGCCCTCGGGTCGCTCATTCCATCTACATCGAAACGTTTACCTGATCGCGAGGGAGGATTTTATGTACGAAAAAATCACGGTTCCATCCGACGGGCAAAAAATTGAAATGCGGGATGGCAATCTGGTTGTTCCCGATCATCCGATCATTCCGTTTGTGGAGGGCGACGGCATCGGAACCGATATCACGCCGGCCATGAAACGAGTGGTGGATGCGGCGGTTGAAAAAGCCTACGGGGGCGCCAGGCGCATCGTCTGGATGGAAGTCTTTGCAGGCGAGAAGGCCAACGGGATTTACGGGGAGTATCTTCCCCAAGAAACCCTGGACGCTTTCACCGACTTTCATGTCGCCATCAAAGGCCCGTTGACGACGCCGGTTGGAGGCGGATTTCGCTCCTTGAACGTCTCCATTCGGCAGCTGCTCGATTTATACGCCTGTGTGCGCCCCGTGCGGTATTTTGAAGGCGTGCCCAGCCCGGTCAAGCATCCGGAGAAGCTGAACGTGATCATCTTCCGCGAAAATACGGAAGATGTGTATGCGGGCATCGAGTGGCGGCAAGGAACGCCGGAGGCGGAGAATCTTCTCCGCTTCTTGAAGGAGGAAATGGGCAAGAATATTCGCCAAGATTCGGGCTTGGGCATCAAGCCCATCAGCATCTTCGGCAGCAAGCGTTTGGTTCGCGCCGCGATCCGCTATGCGATCAAACGGAAACGCTCGTCGGTCACCCTGGTTCACAAGGGCAACATCATGAAATACACCGAAGGCGCTTTTCGAGATTGGGGATACGAGCTGGCGCGCGATGAGTTCGCCGATGCTCTCGTATCGGAAAGCGACTTATGGGAGAAGCACGACGGCCGGATGCCGGAAGGCAAAATGCTGATCAAGGATCGCATCGCCGATTCCATGTTCCAGCAGGTTCTGCTGCGGCCGGATGAATACGACGTCTGCGCCACTCCCAATTTGAACGGCGACTATCTTTCCGACGCCTGCGCGGCGCAGGTCGGCGGATTGGGCATGGCGCCGGGCGCCAATATCGGCGACGAAGTCGCCGTTTTCGAAGCGACGCATGGAACCGCGCCCAAATATGCGGGGATGGACAAAGTCAATCCCGGTTCGCTGATCCTTTCCGGCGTCATGATGCTGGAGCATCTGGGCTGGGACGAAGCGGCGAATTTAGTGAATCGCGGCGTGGAAGAAACGATTAAGCAGAAGCGTGTGACGTACGACTTGGAACGGCAGATGGATGGCGCCGTTTTGTTGAAATGCTCTGAATACGCCGAATCGATTGTCGGCAATATGTGATGATTCTTCCGCTTGCAAGCTGAACAGGGAGCAAACGGCTAGCATCTTTTGGATGGGACATGCAACGCGTGCAAGATTGGCTTCCGCCTGAATGGAATGTCGGGCGGAACTGTACCGGTTTTTAAAGTGGATGAGGAAGAATGGACAATGCGTTTTTGCAACGCCGCCGCAAATCGAAAATAAACAGCGGTTCTTTGACGAGAATCGCGATACCGGTAAAAGGGAGACAATCATGCAA
>JAFGTC010000209.1 GCA_016934335.1 Candidatus Omnitrophota bacterium
GTTGAAAATATCTACAATGCTGCTGATTTGAGCATTGATAGGTGTATTGTTTGTTACAGTGATTGAACTTATAACCTCATAATCGCTGTTAACAAATCCTCCATAAATGACCTCGATTGAATAATCCGAGGTTCCCTCTTGCCCGTTGAAGAGATTGTGCTCTATAGGATCTGCCGTTTTTGTGATGTTCCAATCATGTGTTTTAACATAAGAGCCTTCCGCGGTCTTGCTCACCGTCAACTCATAGCATTTGATTTCGACAAACGCTTCGGCTGATTGTTTCGTCTCATCGATCGTCGCCGTATTGGTGACGCCATACTTGATTTCGCCGCCGATCTCCGTTTCCACGGCGTCGTCGCAATCCAATAATTCCTCGAACGATACTGTATTATCAGAAGCCGCCAGCAACCAGGTTTGCGTTGTACGGTCGTCTATGATCGTTACCGAATCGTTGATTAGAACAGGTGCGCCGAATACGATGTCTGCTGTCGCTACAGATTCACCTCCCAGTGAATCAATCACCGTGACAGTGTTGGTTCTACTTGACGAATCGGTCAAGGAAGTTGAATAACTATAAATCCAGACTTCACCCGGAGACAAAATATCATCGCCGTTGCCATCATCCGTCAGTGTTAAAGGAACTACGCCAACACCATCAATGGTATCAACAATACTGGCTATTCCTGCTGAAAGCGGGGTGTTATTAGTGACTGTAACGGATCCGGATGCTTGAAAACCGCTATCGGTATATCCGGTTTTATTGACAGTGATATTCCAAGTGACGGATTTTGATTGGCCGGTGAACATCTCCAAGAGAGTGGGAACGGCTTCCTTTTGAATGCTCCATTCCCATTCCCGATTGTAAGTAGCATTCGCCGTCTTGCTAACCGTCAACTCATAATCATAACAGAAACTAATATGCGAAATCGTTTGCGGGCTTCCGCTTGGTCCGGCGGCAGTTACTAGACCACTATCGCCAAACGATTCAGGATCGTACACATAGACATTTGCGTTTTTCGCTTTGACGATAACCGCATCGATTCCAATCGTCGATGTCCAATTAAAGGTGCTGTCTGATGTCCGAGTTACGGTAATTGAATTCCCAAAAGCATCAGTATAGGTTTCCGACGAACCTACTCCGGGTAATGGCGGTGACGAGTCAAATTTGACTTCGAAATCGCCATAGCCTAAATCCGCGCAGTTTGGATTTGAATTTTCTTCGCCAGTGATTAGTATCGGCTCTACACTCGTCGCTCCCGCTTGTCCTGTGAAACTTCCTGCTAATACTAAGGTTAATAATATAATCGGTAGTCTTTTGCTTAGGGCTTGCATTTTAATTCCTCCGTACACGACTTTTTCTCACTTACGTTTACAGCATTACGCCGTCATGGCTCATCCATGGCGGCATACATAACAATACAAAGGATGCACATATATCAGGTTGCTGCAAAATGTATCATTACAACACATTATTTTATCAATTATTTTCACATTTTTGCTATATACTCTTACACAACCCTCCTTTCTTACTCAAACATTGGTTTGAATAATGAAAATAAAGTTATTTGAGCGTGCAAAAAAACATTCAATAAAAACGGAATTTGATTTTTATAGATGAGCAAAGATGAGGACGTTGCAAAGTTTCATTTCCCTCAAAACCCCTAAAAACTTTGCACTGTAAAACCCCTGAACAATAAAACAAAAAAAGAAGCGAAAAGAAGGAAGAATCTATAGGTGAAATTGAATTCGTAAAAAAGTGTGCACCAAAAAAACTTTTTTGTCAATAGAATTTTTCGTTTATTTCCAATGAGTTCTCTTTTTCGTATTTTTTTACGTTAAGACTTTACTTTCTAAAATCAGCTGCGAAGCGGTTTAAACGCCGCGCGATACGCCGCTGACACAATCCTCCAGACACACATAAACCTGCACAATATGATCCAAAAATCAACGCTTGCCCATCCGGCTCAGTTCCTTATAATAAAGTCCTTTTATAGGATTCCAATGAATATAGAGGGGAAGGCCGGTGAAGGACTTATGAGAAGAAACGAGAAGGAAATTACTGACAAAGCGGTTATCGACTCGATCATCCGGCGCTGCGAAGTCTGCCGCCTTGGCATGTCCGATAATGGCCAACCCTATGTCGTACCGCTCAATTTCGGCTATGACGGCCAAGTTTTATATTTCCATTGCGCGAAGAAAGGCAGAAAACTGGATATTCTGCGGAAGAACAACCAAGTATGCCTTGAGTTCGACATGGTTGAACGTGTTGTCGAGGCTGATACGGCTTGCGAATGGGGAACGGCCTACAAAAGCGTAATCGGCTTCGGAACGGCGCGCCTGATCGAAGACGCTCAGGAAAAAAAGAAAGCCCTGGACCTGCTGATGGCGCACTATTCAAATCGGTCTTTTTCTTATCTCGAGGCGGTTCTGAAACGAACCGCCGTCGTCAAGGTCACGATCCATACGCTGACGGGAAAACAATCCATTTAATGTAAGCAAAATAGTCAGCATTCTTTCCTCTTTCATTCCCGCCGATCGCCCATTCTTATCCATATCAAAAATATGAACGCGCCGCTCCGTTTTGCGCCGCTCCCATTCTTTCCCGCCGAGCCGCCGCTCTTTTTCAATTCAGCGGACGAGGGATAATAGTATATAGATTGAATTCAAAAATTCAGCAAACGGGGAAGCATCATGATAACTAGACGGCATTTTTTACGCAATACAGCGATTGGAGCGTCGGCCTTTCTGATCCGGTCTGAAGCGATTTTTGCTGACTCCGCCAGAGAGTTGAAGGCGGATGTAGTCATTCTCGGCGGCGGCGTGGGCGGCTGCGCCGCGGCGCTGGGCGCTTTGCGCAACGGAAAGAAAGTCATCCTGACGGAAGAAACGGATTGGATCGGCGGGCAGCTGACCCAGCAGGGCGTCCCTCCGGATGAACATCCCTGGATCGAAACCTTCGGCTGCACGCGAGCCTACCGCCGCCTGCGCGACGGCATCCGCGACTATTACCGGGAACATTATCCGCTTACCGAAAGCGCCCGCGCGCAATGGAATCTCAATCCCGGCGCGGGAAGCGTTTCGCGCATCTGCCACGAGCCGCGCGTCAGCCTGGCGGTATTGCGTTCGATGTTCGCTCCCTATCTGGGCAGCGGGTCGCTGCGCATACTGTTGAATTCCGCCCCGATCGAAGCGGAAGTGGAGGGAGACTTCATCCGCTCGGTCAGCGTGCAAAACCGGGAGAGCGGCCGCATTCGAATATTGCACGCGCCTTATTTCATCGACGCCACCGAGATGGGAGACCTTCTGCCCATGGCCGGCGTGGAGTATGTCGCCGGCGCCGAATCGCAGAGCCAAACCGGCGAGATGCACGCTCCTTCCGAAGCCCAGCCGCAAAACATGCAGGCCTGCACATGGTGCTTCGCCATGGACTATATCGAAGGCGAAGATCACACCATCGACAAGCCGGAGATGTATGAATTTTGGCGAGATTATACGCCTGAACTGACGCCTCCATGGCCGGATAAGTTGTTGTCCTGGATGTATTCCAATCCCAGCACCCTGGCGCCCCGCAAGATCATCTGCGATCCCGGATCGGAAAATACGGGCGAATATTACAACCTGTGGCGCTACCGGCGAATTGCAGCCCGGCGTCAATTCACCCCCGGCGCTTACGCCAGCGACATCACGATCGTCAACTGGCCGCAGAATGATTATTTATTGGGCAACGTCTGCGATGTTTCGGATGAAGAAAAAAAGAAGCACATGCATCAAGCCATGCAGCTCAGCCTTTCGCTGATGTATTGGATGCAGACCGAGGCGCCGCGTCTGGACGGGAAAACCGGCTGGCCGGGGCTGCGCCTGCGGGGCGATATTCTCGGGACGGAGCACGGACTGGCGAAATTCCCTTACATTCGCGAATCGCGGCGGATCGAGGCGGAATTTACCGTACTCGAAGAACACATCGGGGCCGAAATGCGGGCAAAAGTTCTGGGCGGCAAACAAGACGATTTGCGCGCGGAATCGTTTTCCGACTCGGTGGGATTGGGCAGTTATCGCATCGATCTGCACCCAAGCACCGGCGGCGACAATTATATCGACTTCAGCAGCCTGCCCTTCGAAATCCCTCTGGGCGCTCTGATTCCCAAACGCGTGGAAAATTTGATCGCGGGCTGCAAAAATCTCGGCGTCACTCATTTAACCAACGGACCGTATCGAATGCATCCGGTTGAATGGAACATTGGCGAATCGGCTGGATTGCTGGCGGCCTACTGCATCGATAAAAACGAAAAACCGCGTGGAATACGGAACCAATCCGCTCCGCTGCGCGACTTTCAAAGGTGGATCATGGCGCAAGGCGTCGAAATTCGCTGGCCGTCGATTCATGCGCTTTAATTTCTAAAAAATAAGCAGATTGGTTTTTCTGCAGCAAACTGCTTGAAAATGCGGCCGACACTGCTATAAATAAACACCTAACCGATAGTGTGGGTGGGGTGGCCGAGTTGGTTTAAGGCACCGGTCTTGAAAACCGGCGTGCGTGAAAGCGTACCGTGGGTTCGAATCCCACCCCCACCGCGTCTGAAGCTCTTTGCATATCTTCACATTGATATACAATAGGCATGCTAAGAGAGAAACAAGGAAGTTCGTATACATAGATGCTGGAGGGGTGGCCGAGCGGCTGAAGGCACCGGTTTGCTAAACCGGCATACGGGAAACTGTATCGAGGGTTCGAATCCCTCCTCCTCCGATTCTTTCTAATTCACTGGGTCTTTTTTAATCCACAAAGTCTTTTTAATCCATTCCGCAAAATCAAAAAGTTAAATTCACCGATTCCGCGATTCGTATTTCCTATGAGCCGCGGCGACCTTCGCCCTTCCCGTTTTTATTCCTATCATAAACAAGCCGTACTATCCTGAATCGGATGAATTGCGTTGAAGAAAACCATGCTGCGCCTTGTAATTCAAATCGTCGTCGCCTGCGTCTTTCTGTATTTGTTTTTCCGGTGGTGCGAACGCGCCAATCTATGGGCGCCGTCTAAAACATTCTATGGAACGCCCCGCGTGGTGGATTTGGATTATGAGGATGTGTATTTCGAGACTGAAGACGGAATTCGATTGAACGGCTGGCATGTTCCCTGCGAAAATCCGGCGGCCGCCATGCTGTTCTGCCATGGCAACGGGGGCAATATCAGTTATCGCACGGAAAGCCTGCGACAGTATCATTCGTTGAATTTGAACGTCTTCATCTTCGATTACCGCGGCTATGGAAAAAGCCGGGGACGGCTGACGGAAGAAGGAACCTACCGCGACGCCGCGGCGGCCTACCGCTGGCTTGTCGAAAAGAATCCCGATTTGCCTGTCATTATCTTCGGGCGGTCGCTGGGCGCGAACATCGCCGTCGATCTGGCGGCGCGCGTCGAGGCGGCGGGGCTGATCTATGAAAGCGGCTTCAATTCCACGCTAGCCATCGGGCGGGAAATCTTCCCCTATTTGCCGGTTCGATGGATCGTCAAATATCACTATGATGCACTAGGAAAGATCCAAAACGTCCGAATGCCGATTCTGGTGATCCACAGCCGCGACGATGAAATTGTTCCCTTTCATCACGGGAAGAAACTCTTCGACGCGGCGCCGCCGCCGAAGCGCTTCTTTGAAATCCATGGCGGGCACAATGACGGATTCATAGCGTCAGAAGAAATCTACTTAAAAGAACTGCAATTATTCATCGATGAATTCGTTTTACAAACCGACTCTATTGTGAAGACGAAAGCAAAAGGAGAATGATCGTGCAAACCAATACTCGAAGAACTTTTTTAAAGCAGGCGTCCGCCGCCTCCGCGTTGGCGGCGGGCTTGAATCCGAAAGCGCTCGGCGCCAATGACCGCGTCACGCTGGCCCTCATCGGCGGGAAGAACCGGGGGTGGCAAGTCGCCCAGGAAGCGTTGAAAAGCGGCGCCGTCATCAAGACGTTCTGCGATATCGACGAGGCGATCCAGCGGGAAACCGGCGAAAAAATCGCCGCTATGCAGGACAAGGCGCCTGGATATTGTACAAAATACGAGGATGTTTTAAGCGACAAGGACATCGATGCGGTGATCATCGCCACGCCCGACCATTGGCACGCGCGTCAGGCCATCCACGCCTGCCAGGCGGGCAAGGATGTGTACATCGAAAAACCGCTCTCCAAAACCATCGAAGAAGGTCAGCGCATGCGCGACGCCGCCCGCAAATACAATCGGATCATGCAGGCGGGCCTGCAGCGCCGCAGCACGAACTATTGCGACTCCGCCGCCGAGTATGTAGCCGGAGGAAATCTGGGGAAGCTCTGCGAAATCAAGGCCTGGATGTGTCAGACTCGCGGTTCGATCGGCAATCCTCCCGACGGAAATCCACCCAAGGGCGTTGATTACGACCGCTGGCTGGGACCGGCGCCCAAGCGGCCTTTCAATCCCATGCGATTTCACTATAACTGGCGCTTTTTCTGGGATTACTGCAACAGCGA
>JAFGTC010000210.1 GCA_016934335.1 Candidatus Omnitrophota bacterium
GGTGGGCCCGCCTCATGCGCCGGCCCCGCATCGAGGGCCATCGCGCCGGCATCAAATCCGTTCGCGAAATCGTGCGCACCTGCCGCCAACTCGAAATCCCCTACCTCACCCTTTACGCCTTCTCCGCCGAAAATTGGAAGCGGCCCGGCGCCGAAATCAACGCCTTGATGATCCTGCTCTGCAACTTCCTCAAGCGGGAAATCCTCGAAATGCAGGAAAACAAAATCCGCCTGCAGGCCATCGGATGTCTCTCCGACCTCCCCCTGCCTGTTCAACGCGCCTTAGACGACGCCCGCCGCAAAACTGCCGGCGGAGACCGCATGCAATTGGCCCTGGCTCTCTCTTACGGCGGCCGCCTGGAAATCGTCGAAGCCGTCAAACGCATCGTCCGCGAAGTCCAAAATCAACAGATTCGCGAGGAAGACATCGACTCCGAACTGTTTTCCCGGTATCTCCAGACGGGCGGCGCCCCCGATCCTGATCTGCTCATTCGAACCAGCGGCGAAATGCGCGTTTCCAACTTCCTTCTCTGGCAGATCGCCTACTCCGAAATCTGGATTACCTCCGTGCTCTGGCCCGACTTCCGCCGCGAAAACCTCTTTGAATCTCTCCGCGACTTCCAACATCGCCAGCGCCGTTTTGGCGGAGTGGACATTGACGGCGCCATCTAAGACAGTTACCTTCCTTATCATCGATTAACTGGTTGGATTGCCTTATGCCCGGCTCGTTCGAGGAGAGTCGTTTTTTGAGGAGACGCACCATTGTCATTGCGGCGTGAAATTACGGGATTGGCGGCGCTGATCATCTTTGCCGTCTGCATCTTTTGGCGTCATGGCGACTGGCTCAGCGCCGTTGTCGCGGCGGCGGCCTTCTTTTTCGCCCAGGCGGAAATTTATGGACTTCTGAGCATGCCCCGCCGGCGTCCTCTCTTGATCTGGCAAAACGTTCTCGCCGCCCTCTTCTTCGTTTTTACTGTTCTTCATAATCTGACCGCGATCATTGGCATCCTCTTCCTCTTCTTCTGGGGCAGCTGCCTCATCTCCATGCGTCACACCGTCAAAGGCAGCCGCTACGAAATCGCCATTCACGGCCTTCTCCTGATTTACCTGCTTCTTCCCCTCGCCAGTTTCGTCTACCTGCGCAGCATCCCCAACGGCCCTTACTACCTGTTCTTCATGCTGGCCGTCGCCTGCTTCACCGATATCGGCGCCTACTACGGCGGCCGCCTCTTCGGACGCCATAAACTGGCCCCCGTCATCAGCCCCAACAAAACCTGGGAAGGCGCCGTCTGCGGCGTTCTCCTGACCGTTGCCGCGGTTTGCCTCGCCGCCGTCTGCCAGCATGCCTGGAGCGGCGGCACCCTCTGGCTTCCCGGCCCCGACCGCTATTTGCACTTGATCTTGCTCACGATTCTTTTATCCGCCGTCGGCCAGATCGGCGATCTCTGCGAATCCTCCATGAAGCGCGACGCAGGCATCAAAGACTCCGGCTCGACCATCACCGGCCACGGCGGCTTCCTCGACATGATGGACGCCATGCTCTTCATCGGCCCCGCCATGTTCGTCTATTCCATGCTCGGGTGATCGATTTCTTTTTTCATCAATGAATTTTGGATGGGTGGTTGAATGGATTCATAAAACCGTCTGGATATCTAACGGGGCGAGGATCCAATCGGCTCTTCGGACTGGGTCATATTGGAAAGAAAATAGTTCATCGCGCGCGGATCTATATCGCCGACGCCCACGATCTGAACCCCCTTCGATTCGCGATAATAAATCTCTCGATCCTTGTATTTTTTCACTTTGTTCCGTTCGTCCTCCGCTTCCCGGGCTTGAGCGTCCTTCTCTTCCTGGGTTTGGAGGCGCTGATACGTTGAAAACGTCGACAGGCCGTCCGAATAATTCGTCTCGAAGACCACATGCTCCTTCCAATTGAAAACGTTGGAAGCGACTTCCTTATATCCGCGAAGCATCCTCGTTGGGACAAAGGGGGTAAAATCCAACTTCGGTCCGTCCTCCGGTTTATCCTTTTTCGGCGGCGGTGGAATTTTCTGCAGGCCGTCCGTCTGAATTTCACATTGAACGGCGTCGCGGCCGAACCGGATGGATTCGAACTGGAGGCGCTCGTACAAACAGCCGTCATAATCCATCTGCTCGCATTTCAACGGC
Organism: Candidatus Omnitrophota bacterium; assembly: GCA_016934335.1. GTDB lineage: Bacteria > Hinthialibacterota > Hinthialibacteria > Hinthialibacterales > Hinthialibacteraceae > JAFGTC01. The sequence goes on from JAFGTC010000210.1 coordinate 2,169, forward strand.
ATTCGCGTTTCATGATCGATCCAAAGCCGGAGCGAAGTACGTTTGCGATTCCTCCCAAGATGCTTCGATTGGATAAAAAGAATGGAGGTTTCGCGATTCGCCACGGTCTCGATTCCTTCTCGAATCAAATCGAAATTCTCCACAAGCAGATCGTAATGCTTTAAATCGATGACCCCGGTGACATCCCGAAAAATGCGATACCAATGATGAAAGCGCAGGTCATGCGGCAGATTCTCCTTCACTTCATCCGAAATGGGGCTCATCCAGATCACATCGTCAATCCTGGCTACGATATGATTCTGAAGGATGTCCGGCTGGATGACTTCCATCCATTCCCTCTCTGGCGAGGGCCGGCATAATTTGACTTTGGAATAACGCTTTTCTTCTTGGGGTGAAGGAATTTTTCGGCTGAACGATAAGACGCCTTCGAAGGGAATCTGCTTGGCGGTCTCCATCGATTCCTTCAAAAAATCGGCGAGATTCTCCGCCGCATAAGCGGCGTCCCCATAAACGGCTGGGAGGCCAAAACAGATTAGTAATGAGAATAAAAGACAACGCTGCGTCATTCAAAACTCGCATCCACGCAGAAGGCCAGCAGACTTTCGCGAACCGGCGGCGATTCGCTCGCCAATTCGTGGAAAGCGGCGTATTGTTCGGCCTCTACGCGAAATCCATTGATATCTTCCACGACGACATAGTCGGAACTGAATTCCATCTGCTGAAGACTGCCGAGTCCCAAGGTTAACGCAGCCAGCAGAATAATCGGCGCCGCCTTGGCCGCCCATCCCCATACCGGATGAGCATACATCCAGGGAAATCTCACCCGCCGCGGCGACAAATCGGCGATTCGGCCGTCAATGTTCTTCCAAACCCGCTCCGGCGGCTTCAATGAAGGCAGACTTTGCAAACGGGTTAAATAGTTGCTCATTCTGACATACTCGCGACGCGCCGCCTCCGATTCGCGCAAGAGACGATGCACTGCCTCTCTTTCCGCCTCGGAAGCTTCCTTTTCGAGATATCGCCGCAGCATGTCTCGCGAGATTTGTTCTCCCCCCTCATCAATGGTTTTTGATTTTGTATTCATGGCTGCCACCTGTTTTTGTCCGCGCCCCCTGCCTGTTTTTCCCTGCTTTCTTCATTGTATCTTACGGAAACCCTAAAAGAACTCAAGTTGATTTAGTTTTTCCTGCATCATTTTATGGGCGCGATTCAATCTCGATTTCACCGTTCCTATGCGGCATCTCAAAACGTGCGCAATTTCTTCATAACTCAGATGGTGCGTATAACGCAGGATCAGAATCGCCCGCTGTTTGGGCGTCAGCGAATCCATCGCCTTCTCCAGCATCTCTTGTTGTTCGTTTTCGATCGCTTGATCCGCCGGATTGGCCCCTGATTCGACTGCTTCATATCTCGCTCCATTCACATCGTCGGGCATCAGAGGAACCGTATGGTCCTTATGCTTTCGAATCTTGCGAAACTGGTCAGCGGAGCGGCGGTAGACGATCCGGTACAACCAGGTTGTAAAAGCCGACTGAAACTGAAACTTCTGAATGTCCCTGTAGAGCGAAATAAATACTTCCTGCGTCACTTCCTCCGCTAATTCTACTGACCGCACAATCCGCATCGCCATCGTATATACATCTTGAGCGTAACGGCGATAGAGGCGCTCAAAAGCGGCTCTATCACCCCCCTGACAGAGACAAATCAACTCCTTATCGTCTTCTCGTTGGGGGGCCCTTTTCTCCAACTCCTTCTATCCTTCTTATATAGTCGATTTGAAAGGCTGCTGTGTTCCCTTATATAAGATAGTAAATCAGTTTTTCATTTCACCCAACCTATTTGGCGATCACTCAAATCTGCTTCGATGAATCGCTCCCGCGTAAGGCGCCAGACTTCGATGACTCGAGTCATATCGAGCCTGCGTTTAAAATATGAATGCCATTCCACGCTGTTTCGTCCAAAATGCGCCGTTGGCTTTCACCATGGCATACGCGAATTGTACATCAAAGAGTATACTGAATCTCGGAATGAATCAGCCGTGTTAGAAAAAAATCCTCGCCGGTTAGATTCTATCCAAAGATAAGTGTAGAAATGTAAATAAATTCAATCGATTCTTAATTGCTCTTCTCATGTCGCTAACTGTTTTTATACACATTTTTCGGCGTTGTTTCACAACTTATCCACAGGAAGTAAAGAAGTGTGCATATCTTCGTAATTCACTGAAAAACATGAAGTTGCGCTATTATCGACCGCTTCGGCGGCCCGATCTTTTCACTAGAACGATTCACAGGCGTCTAAGCCTTTTGTTTTCATTGGATTAGGATGCTGTCAGCTTCGCCGATAATGGAAAGTAAATCGATGTACGGCGCAAAAATTCATGCCGGTAGGAGTTCAAAAATTAGTCATGATCAACGCAGAAAATCCCATCGGAATCTTTGATTCAGGCATTGGCGGCTTAACCGTCGTTCAATCGCTCCGTAAACTATTGCCCGACGAAACACTCTGCTACTTCGGCGACACCGCGCGCGTCCCCTACGGTACCAAATCGGCCGAAACCATCAAACGCTACAGCGTCGAAATCACCCGATTTCTAAAAAGCCACAACGTCAAAATGATCGTGGTCGCCTGCAATACCGCTTCGGCGGTCGCTTTACCGGTCATCCGCGCTCACTTCGACGGGCCGGTGCTCGGAGTCGTCGAACCGGGCGCCCGAGCCGCGCTCCGGCATGCCAAAAGAGGCCGCATCGGCGTCATCGGCACGCAAAGCACCGTTCAAAGCGGCGCCTACCAAAATCATCTGCTCGATCTAAACCCTTCCCTCTTCATGATCGCTCGTGCCTGCCCCCTCTTTGTCTCTCTCGTCGAAGAAGGATGGGAAAACGATCCTATCACCCTCCAGGTCGCGCAGCACTACCTGGCCGATTTGACTCGCGAAAATTTGGACGTCCTCATCATGGGCTGCACCCACTATCCCCTCATCTCCCATGTCATCCAACAAGCAGTCGGCGAACAAGTTCAATTAGTCAGTTCGGCGGAGGAGGCGGCCAAAGAAACTCTCCAAATTCTCTCCCAATCGAATCTGCTGGCGCCGCAAAAACGCGTCAAAGATCTGTTCTACGCCTCCGATAACATCCAGGGCTTCCAAAATCTCTATGAACGCATCTTCAAGAATCGCGACGCCTCTTTTGTGGAAGCGCACTCCGAATTCTTCAACCTCGTCCAGGAAATTTACCGGTTTCGCGGAACAAAATTATTCGCCGAACCTGCCGCCTGGTTCGAATCCATCGGCTCTGCGGCCCGGTCAACATAACAGAATCCCGACCGCTTCAACGCCGCCGGCTTTGCTATATAGACGGTTGCACGGATTCTCCAGCACAAAAAAGCGCAGGTTGATCCTGCGCTTTTTTGTACTATTCATCAACTTTTCGCGAAGATCTCTTATTCGTATGGCTCGATTTCGCTGTCATCCGCATCGCCCTTCTCGGCGATGACGCGCTGATATTCCTTTAAAACCAGATCCTCCATCCGCTTACGCATATCGGAATTAAGCGGATGAGCGATGTCTGCATACGTCCCATCTGCCTTTTTACGGCTTGGCATAGCGACGAAAAGACCCGTGTTGCCATTGATGACTTTCATGTCCCGTATGACAAAACAATTGTCCAATATCATTGTGACAAATGCTTTTAATTTGTCATCCGGCTTGCGAACGGGATAGACTTTTACTTCGGTGATTTCCATAACCTTCCGCCTTTACGCTCGGTTGCTCCATTATTCTCAACAATCACAAACTCGAACAGCCTTGAAAAGTATAAAAGAAATCACAAGATGTGCAACGGCGTTCTCAAAAAAAACGCATCAGCGTTTTCGCTTCTTGTGCCGGTTCAATCGACGCTTTTTCTTTCGCTTGTGAGTGGCGATTTTCGCGCGCTTTCTTTTTTTCCCGCAGGGCATAGATGTACCTCTTTCTAAATTTAATAGGATCTATTCTGATTATCAGACCGATGCGGCCGTCGAAATCTTAAACAAATGCTTTTGATTTGTCAAATTGCTCTTTCCAAA